>JBAWVV010000622.1:0-2379 GCA_037147115.1 Planctomycetia bacterium
CCCCCGCCCTGCCCGCGTGGCGCTTCTCTTGGCCCGTTCCCTGGCCGCCTGCCTGGCGTGTGCCTTTTGGATCGCTCCGGTCCGCAGTGAAGAGCCGCCGGCGATCGATCCGGCACGGAATCCCGCCGGGGCGCTGGCCGCCGATCTGGCTACCGATCTGGCTACCGATCTGGCTACCGATCTGGGGCCGCTGTGGGAATGCCTCTCCGGTGCCCGCGAGACCTTCGCCGTCGAAGGGACGGTAGCGATCGGCGGCAGCGGCAAGCCGATGAAGGTGGCGATCAAGCTCGAGCGCTTCGACGCCCACGCCTACGATCTCGAAGTGACCCACGACGATTACGCGCTGGTGCTGCGCCGCCGGGCCGATGCCACGGCCCTGGCCCTCCCCAAACACAAGATCGTCCACCTCGGCCGCGGGGCGACCGATTCGGCCGACCATCTCGATCCCGCCGGCATCGGCGCCCGGCTCGTGTCGTCGGCGACGCAGGTGGCGTTGGCCACTCCACTCCTTTTCCAGCCCTCGCCGGCGTCGCTCACGGCCCTTCTCGTCGGCCTCCTTGGCGTGAAGCACGATTCAAACGATGGGCGCTACGAGCGTGGTGACGGCTGGCTCGACTTCGACGACGCTGGCCGGCGGATCAGCGCCAATGCCGAAAAAGTGGAGCTCGATCTCACCGTCGGGGAGGCGGGCGAGTGCCTCGCCGTCGACGACTTCCCCGGCTATGAGGTGAGCGAGGTGCCGCGCGACGAGATCGAGCGGACGCTCTGCCGCGGCGTCCGTCGGGCCCTCGAGATCGCCCTGCCAGGCGCGGAGCTGACGGCGCCGGCGGCAACAGCCCGCACGGTGCCGCACGGGAAGCTCGAGTGGGCCGAGGGCTTGCGGGTCGTGACGCTCCATGGGAGCCCGGAGGAGATCGGCTAGGCCCACGGCGAGCTGCTTGCCGTCGAGGCCAATCGCTGCGTCGATTCGGTGCTCCATGTCGTCGGTGCGGTGGAGACGATCCGCGGGGGAACGTGGTTTCGCAAGAAGCTCGACGCCGCCGCCGCCCGGCTTGCCCCCCACATTCCAGAGCGCCATCTCCGGGAGACCGAGGCGCTCGCCGCATCGCTCCATCTCGATCCGCGGCTCGTCGCGGTCGTGAACGTTTTTCCGGAGCTCTTCCACTGCTCCGGATTTGCGGTCTCCGGAACGGCGACGACCGATGGCACGCTCTACCACGGCCGCGTCCTCGACTACATGACCGAGATCGGCCTTCAGGACGCCGCCGCGGCATTTGTCGTGGCGCCGGAGGGGCAGATCCCGTTTGTGACGATTGGCTACGCCGGCTTCATCGGGAGCGTGAGCGGTATGAACGCCCAAGGGATCTCGCTCGGCGAGATGGGGGGCCGCGGCGAGGGGCAGTGGGACGGAGTGCCGATGGCGACCCTCATGCGCCGCGCGATGGAGGAATGCACGACGCTCGACGAGGTCATGAGCCTCTGGACCAACAGCCCGCGGACGTGCGAGTACTACTACGTCTTCGCCGACGGCAAGACGCGGCAGAGCGTCGGCGTGGCGGCGACACCGGAGCGGATCGAGTTTGTCAAGCCGGGCGAGGGACACGAGCTCCTCGGCACGGGGATCCCCGACTCGGTCGTCCTTTCCGCCGGCGACCGGCTGCTGTGCCTGCGCGAGCGGGTCAAGGAGCAGTTCGGGAAGATCGACGAAGAGGCCGCCATCCACCTCATGGATCGCCCCGTCGCGATGAAGTCGAATCTCCACAATGTCCTCTTCGTGCCGGAGAAGCTGATCCTCCACGTCGCCCACGCCTCCCACAAAAAGCCCGCGGCGGAATGCCCGAGTGTCCGGCTCGACCTTGCCAAGCTCCTCGAAGAGGTGCCCGGTGCCCGCGGAGCGGCCATGCCGCCAGCTGAGAACGCGAAGGCTGCGGCCGTGCCCGGAGCCGTGTTCCGAGGCATCGACACGCTCGCCATCGGTGAAGAGAGCAAGGACGACGCCCGCATCTGCCTCGATGGCCTCTGCTGGGACTGTGGCGCCTTCGACGTGGCAATCGAGAAGGCCGAGGGAAACAACGGCGACCTCCGCGTCCGCTTCCCGTCGCCGCTCCCCGCCGGCCCCGATTGCAACCGAGACGTCTGGATGGAGTGGTATCAGGCCCGCGATGCCGGGGGAGAAGTCTGCCGTGGCCCGGCCTGCGTCGTCGTCCATGAGTCGGGGAGCGGGATGACGGTGGGGCGGATCATCGCCCGCGGCCTCTCGGCGCATGGTGTCCATGCCCTCATGGTGCAGATGCCCTACTACGGTGCCCGGCGCCCCAAAGAGGGGAAGGCCGGCGCGGAGATGCTCGTGCCGGCGGTTCGGCAGGCGGTGGCCGACGT
>JBAWVV010000623.1:0-2378 GCA_037147115.1 Planctomycetia bacterium
CCCTGGAGCCGAGCCCTCCCTCGAGCGTTTGGAACACCGTGTCATAGGTCGGCCCGCGTTCGGGCCAGCTGTCCCACGGCAGCGTGCCGGGCGGGCAGAGCGGCTCGGTCTTGTTGTCGGAGTTGTCGGGGAGGATCCAGGTCGACGTTCAATAGGGCCGTGGCTTCGGGATAGCCCGGTCAATGGCACCTCCGCAACCATTTCCCCACCGATACGGGTCTTGTGAACCGCGGGAGCCGGCCACTCGGCCGTGCGGAGGCGGGGGCACGATCGGCGCGTTGATCGAGGAACTTCAACGGCGAGCGCTCGCCGCCACCATTGGCCCCCGGTCGCCTCTCGCGGTGTGAAAACCTCCCCGCATTCCGGATGGAGCGGGCCACCGCCCTCCTTTGGCTTTCACACCACACTCTCCCTCTGGAAGTGGTGCCGTTGCAGGGGGGCAGGTCAACAGGATCGCGCGGCTCACGAGCCGCTCATTCGTCGGAATATGGCTGAGGAAGTGCCGTTGACCGGGCTCACCGTCGTGCGGCATCGCCCCGTCGGGGCGATGCCGCTTTCCGAGCCGGACGGGTGCACCGCCCGCCGTCAGCCCGCATTGAAATTGGCGAAGCGGACGGCCTGGCTGCCTGACATGCCAACCCTACCCGACTTCAACCGGTTATCGGTGACCTCGGCCACCTGGGATCCGTTGAGCGTAAGCGACAGCGAACTTCCGTTCACCCTGAAGGACACGTACCCCTCGCCCGGCCCCGCCACCGTCTGCTTGGCAAGCGTCCTCACGCCGGTCAAGCCGACAGCCTGGATCACCGCGTAGTATTGGCCGGATTCCAGCATAAGGCCGGCCCGATAATAGGAGGTCTTGCTCGAGTACCGGGCGACGAGCCCGCCGAACTGGCCGTCGTCGAGGTTCTCCACGCTGCTCGCCACGGTCACGTTGCGAGCGGCGGCGCCCTTGTAGATTGCGACGTTGTTCGTGGCCGCCGTCGCAATCACGGCGAAAGGGACGGCCACGAAGCCGCCCCGCTTTACCGACCAATCCGTGCCGGGAATCGGATGGGTGAACTGCGCTATGAAGTACCGGGTCGTCGCCGTTTCAGTGACCTTGAGGCCGTTGGCAGTCGCGTAATATATCTGAGGACCGACCCGCTTGGTGGTGAACGACGCCGTGTAGGTGCCGTCGCCGTTGTCGGTGACCTTCGAGAAGGTTCCGGCCGCGGAAGCCGCAAACCGCACCTTCGCCCCGCCCGCGGTCACGAGGTTGCCGAGGGCGTCGACGGCCTGAAGCGTCACGGCGACGGGGTCACCCACGGTCGCTTGGGCGGCGATCGTGGTCATCGTCGACCTCGCCGACGCCGGCCCCGGCACGACGGCGGCCACCTCCACCGGCAGCCCCAGGGTCTCAACGCCACGCACCTGCAGCGCCGTGACGCTGAGCGGGCCGATCTGCGGCGCCGTGGTCAACGAGATCGTCAGTGCCGTCGCGGTCGCCTTGGTGACCACCCCGGCTCCCGAAGAGAGCGTGACGACGTTATTGGCACGCGTCTTGGTATCGAAGCCCGTGCCCATAAGCACGATCGTCTTGGCGGTCGCCGCCAGAGATGCCATGGCGGGCTTCACGGTCGCGTACACCGCGGCAACCTGCACAACGCCGCTCGACGCGCCGCCGACCTTGACGGTCGCCGTCAGCGGCCCGGCCGTGGGCCGGCTCGTGAACAGCAGCGTGATCGACGTCGCCGTGACCGACTGCACGATCGCCGTGCCGCTGGAGAGCGTCACCACGTTGCCGGCCCTGATGGAGCTAAAGTGCTCGCCCAGAATGGTGAGCGTGCCGGCGTCGGCCGCGAGGGGCGTGGTGGAGGGATGGACGATCGGCTGCGCGGTGGAGACATAGATGAACTTGGGCGCGGCGGCGCTGGCCGACGTGCTTTGGCCAGTCATGACGATGATGTCCGCCGACCCGGCGGTCTGCGGTGGGCTCGTTACAATGAGCGCCGCGGGCTGTCCGCCAGAGGCCGACTGGTATCTCACATTCGTGGCGGCGACACTCCCAAACATCACGGTGCTCGTGGCGTTGAATCCCGCGCCCGAGATCGTGACTTCCGTGCCGCCGTTCACCGAGCCCTGGGGCTTGTTGAGCCCGGTGACGATCGGCGCTGCCTGCCCCCAGGGATTCACGATGAGGCTGAGCGTGGCCCCGTCGGGCACGGTGCCGTCCATCTTCGACGGGCCCCCTAGGGGGTTCGCCATCGCTTCTCCTACGTCGGTGATCGGCGTTTCGTCCATGGCAAATGCATAGGCGAGGCCGCCTGCGTAGATCGACGCTTTGCCTCCCGTGTCGGTGCCGCCGTTGAGTGTGCCGAAGTGGAGGAACTTCGAGT
>JBAWVV010000624.1:0-2378 GCA_037147115.1 Planctomycetia bacterium
GTTTGAGTTCCGGTCAAACGTGGCTTCGGGGTCGCCCGTGCCCCGTCGCCGGACGTTCGCTACGGGCATCCATGCCCTCCGCTCTCTCCGCGCCGCTGTCGTTTTCGCCCTCCTATCCTGCGCTCACCGGCGAGGCCAGCGCGGAGCCGCTCTCGGGAGGCGACAGCAGCCTCCGAAGCTCTTTCACCAGAAAATCGGGGTCCACGTCAGGCACCAATTCTTTGCTCATCCGCTGGTACTCAAGCAGGCGCAGACGGCCGAGGCCATCGCGGGGAGCGAGCAATTGTTCAATGGCCCGGTTGGCTTCACCAATCTCGTAGTGGCCTTCGTACTCAAGTGCTAGTTGGGCTGACGAATCGGCTTCCTCTTCGGTGAGCAATCCGACGATTCTGTAGAGGTCCATCGCGTGGTGGCGGCCTTCCTGCTTGTTCTCATCGTTGATCCGATCGCGGAGGGCCCCAAGCTTCATGAGGACGTAGGGGAACGCTGTCGGGATGAGGACTTCGCAGGATGCATCGTTGCCGTCCGAGGCCTGACCTCTCAGCAGCATTCGCAACGGCCTGCTTTCGACACCGAGGGCCTCTTCAGTGGCAAACGCATGAAGCCCGGACTTGCCTTCGAGACCTTTCGGCCTGACGCGGAAATCCTTGCGGTGAATGCTGTCTGCGTACTTTCCAAGCGGCCCCACCATGACATCTAGCCGCACTTCGTTACCCTGGACATCGCGACTGAACTTTAGCCATTCCGCCCCTCGGACTACTTTGAATCCGAGCTTGTCCAGGGCAGCGCGATACCGAGATATCTCATCCGCGCTGGCGATAACCTCCGCTCGAAGGAAGAGATCTACGTCTTCGGTACTTCGGGCGGGCGGTAGCCGGTCCATCGCGAGCAACGTTCTCGCTTCCGTTTCGCGTAGGTGTTGCTGCTTAAGGTACAGTCCGAGGCCACCACCAAGCAGCAAATCGGCGTTTCCACCGAGGGCCAAATCTAGATCAAGCACGCTGGTGATCAATGGCTTCATCGCAAGATTCCTACGACCGAACGAGATTCCGCAGGATACTTACACGGATTTGACGGGCCATCTCTGAATCGCGTTTGTCGCCTGCGGTGACGAGCTCAAGGTAAGCCTGCAACGGAGAAGCGTACTCAGTCCCCCCGTCGTCCCGGCGGGAGTCGAAGTAGGGCGTCGGATCGCGTGTCTCGACGACCTTGAGGTTGGCAAAGCGATCTACGACCTTCCAGGCGTCGCCGATCCGCTGCTTCAGCTCCCCCAGATCGTCGGTGTAGAGAATGGGGACGTCCGCACGAAGCCCCGCGGAATAACGATCCTGCGATGACGCGCCAGACAGCACTACCCGCAACTTCCTGCCCACGCCAGCGGCTGTCACTTGGGCACTCCGAAAGAAATCCTCCAGCGGCAGCGGTGTCTTGAGCTGAACTGCACGTTCGGGTTTGGGGGCCGCGAAGTGTTCCACCAGTGCGTCGAGGAGTTTGTCTGGCTGAACAAGGACGATCCGACCTTTCGATCGATCGACGATCAGATCATCCACCATCCTCGCGAGAGCTTTAGAGACTGTTGAGAACGCTACGGCTCCCCCCGCCGCATCGCTTTCGTCCCGGATTTGGCTTACTGATGAGTACTCCGCGCGTCGGAGGAAGACGCGGGGTACCAGCGACGTGGCACCGCGATAAGCGAACCTCGAAGGCCGGGACTCAGGATAGCGGTTCCGCTGCCCTGTCCATCGCAACAAGATTCGGCCAGGGATGACAATCAAGCCGTTGCCGCAAAGATCGAGGCCGGAGACGCCTTCCTCGTCCAATCGATCGAGCCGCTTTTCGCCAAGGAATGGCACAATCACCATCGGCAACCTCCCGGACTCAGCGGCGTATCGCCGCGCTTGTCGCAGTGCCTCGTCGAGCACTCGCGGCGTATTGCGAGCTTTCGCTTCAGCCGCGAACTCGTAGCGACTTGTGCCCCAAACGAGGGTCACGGAGAGGTCGGCCGAACGGATTCCAGGTTGATCGCTTGGGCAGACTTCAATGGCGATGCTCCGGCCAAAGATAGGTCCTAGTCCGGCGAAGAGGTCGGGAATGGCGGACTCGGAGACAGCGCGTGAAACATCCATAGATTTCCATTATAGGACCGTTTTCCGGATCGGGAAAACGTTGTTTTGTGGAAAATGGCTCGCTAGACGCTTGTTTTCCGGTGTACTTCCCAGGCTCTGAGCCGGGGGTTAGGGCACAATATTTTCCGAAATAGCTTCATTTGCCCGCTCCGGAAAATGCCGCCAAGTGGAAAATGAGTCGCCAGAAGTGCCGCTCCCCGCAAAAAATGCGGGGCATCGACCTCATCTGGCCGATGCCCCGCGGTGCGATTG
>JBAWVV010000625.1:0-2376 GCA_037147115.1 Planctomycetia bacterium
AACCCCGATAACAAGAAAACTCACTGTCGTAGTAGGAATGTCGGCTTCCGACAAGAGCCCGCACGACATTCGCCCCGACCAGGTAACTTGCCACTGCTCGATGGTTGCCGTCGTCGAGCCCAAGCGGCAGACGGCATCCGTTTAGCCGGACAGCCACCAATGGCATCTCAGAAAATGGCACCCTGGACCACGATCGCGCGACCACCATGGCTTGATGCCCCTCTCTCCCGGGCTCCTGCACCTTCAGAGCCACTTCCGGAACCGATCCGTGAGCCCATTCCGTGCCGTGATAGCCGGGCCAGAAGAGGCACTCTTTCAAATCGATGATCTCCCACGACCATTCCATCTCGGGGTAAGTGGAGGGCCGTCGGGATCCCGCGTCAGACTCGAACACGCGACTTGCGGCCTCGCACCAAGGCATGCTCTCGATCAATGCCTTGGTTTCACAAAGAGCCTCGGCAAAATGAGCCTCGGCGGTCGGCCCCCCCGAAGCCAACGCCCGTCCCGCTTCTTTCAATAGATCGCCAAGCAAATAGGCATTGAGAGCGTCTCGCGGCTTCGCAGTCTCGCCCACTCCTGTCTCCTTTTCATCCGTACAAAGCAGCTACACGTGGGGCCAACCGGTCGGAATGCCGAGAAGATCGCAACCTCTGGCCCCGTTCGCGTACGCGACCGAAATCCCATTCAGCCGTGCATGGGTGGCACGCGAGAGCAGCCCCTGCACCGGAAACGGCGTTTCTGGCGCATGGTAGACGAATGGATCAGGACATCCCACGGTCGTTGGATGGACATCCTCACAGATAAGGACTGCGGGGAACGAGCCGTTCTTCGGCCCTCGATTTGGCTTGAACCACAGGCCCTCCCCCTTTCGCACGATCGTACTTGAGCCATCGTGCTTGAGGGACTGCCACGTGGGGCCATACAACGCCGCCTCGACGTCGTCTCGGTCGATTCCGAGCCCGAGCGGCGACACAGCCAGCACCACCGGCCCGTCGACGTCGTAGTGATCCGCCTTCCGCTTCAACCCCTTCTTCAACCGCTCCATCGAGTCCAGGAAACGCACTCCCGTTCCCCAGAGCACGATCGGCGACTCCCCTGCCCCTGGAGGAGTCCCAAAGGAACCCGATACGTACGCGGTCACCTCTATAACCCAATCTCCGCAGGCGATCTCCTCATCGATCGAATCGACTCCCTCTCCTAACGCTGATGATCGGCGAAGTTGAAACGAGGGCGAACCAAACCACGCGTCAATTCCTTTTTGCAACTTGGCGAAAGCTAAAGGCGTAGTCGCTGCCTTTTCGACCTTGATGGAGAATCGGTGGAGTATCGCCATCTGATCCAAAGCGGCTTTCAACGGCGCGAGATCCCGATCCATCTTCGACAACCCCGGATCGCAATCGATTGTCGTCGCCTCGATAAACAGGGAACCACCGCCGGAGCACTGAATCCAGAAATCCGGAAACCGCTGCGTGGATCGCTGTGGGCTGGGCTCGACGACCTCGGGGTTATGCCCCTGCTTCTTCAGCAGTGTGAAGACGTAGAGTTCGAACAGAGCTGACCTGAGTTCAGCCCCCCTGAACCGGGCCGCCAACATCGCTTTGGCATCATCCGGGTAATCGATAAACCAGCCCTCGAGACACGACCGCACCGCAGCAATCTCCGGCCGGCCGGACCAACTCAGATACTCGTACTGGTCCTCGGTAGCGAGCGCGGGCCGCTGGTCGTTCGAGACGTGAACGGCATCAAAGAGCGTTGTTGTAGACATGGCTATCTCTCATAGTATCCGACCAAACGTACCCGAGCGAAGTCCCCCGCGGCGGTCAAATGCGAAAGCAAATAATGGCTGAGGCCATCGCGGTCCAAGACTGTTCAATGGGAATGAGACGGTCGTATCGAACGCGGATGCGACGGAATCCTTTGCACCAACTGACCGTACGCTCGGCCACGCATTGTATCCGTCCGAGGCTGCTTTCGTGATCCTCTCCGCGACGAGCGATTACCTGATCGATGCCCTGTGCGCGCGGGGCGTCACGGGTCGCCACGCTTTCGTATCCACGATCCGCGGAAAAGACATCCGGATAGCTGCGCGGTCGGCTTCGCTTGCCTGGAACGCGCGGGAACTTGGCGACCACCCCGCCTGAAGTTCGAACGCCCATCCGCTCGCTTCGGCGACATGGGGCCGGACGGGGCTCGAGCAGCTCTGATGGGCCCAGCACGCAGACCGCTGGGATCGGCAAAGAGCGGGGCTGCCCTTAGCTTGGCCGCCGCGGCAGCTCGGGGCCGCCCATGCCCTGTCGCCGGACGTTTGCTTTGGCCGTCCGGGCCAAAGCTGCACTCGGGTGCCGGCTGCGCTTCGCCATCCATGGCTGCGCTTGC
>JBAWVV010000626.1:0-2375 GCA_037147115.1 Planctomycetia bacterium
GCTCGTCGGCGAGTACCGCACGGAGCTTGCCGCGATTGCCGGGCGGCTTGCCGAGCGGGCCAGAGCGCACGCATGGCCGCCGACGCCCGATCTCGGCCAACAGCTCCATGATCACGTGCTCCACCGCTGCACGCGGATCCTGGATGACTGGATCAACATTGTCGATGGCCTCCGGCAGACCAGCACGCATCTTGAATACCAGCGGGAGCAAGGGGGAGGAGCGCGGCTCCTCTTCAGTTTTCTCGATCCCGAGCTCAAGGATGTCGACAAGGTGCGCCGTCGATTCAAGGCCAACCGCTCGATGCGCGACGTCGAACCGAGCGTCCTTCTGAACGTGAGACGTCTGTAGGAAAGCGTTCATGGCCCAGCCCCAGCTCCGCCGCAGCCAGCTCGTCACCACGTTCGGGCCCGGGTGCATGATCGATCTCCCCGACTCCTCGGTGATTGTCGCCGGACTCGACCACTGGCGCTACGACACCTCTCGGATTCCCACGATCGAGGAGCCTCGCCTCGTCGAAAAGCTTCGCGCGTTCCTCGATCGAGACACCGTGACGCTGCGGACACCCCCGCCAGCCCCCGAGCATCCGAGCGAGCCACGGACCGACGTCACGGCCTGGGAGTTTCCCAACTGGCACATTGTCCAAGAGCTCAAGCCCGGTCGCGGACGTCACCGCCGCCGTCGACTCGTCCATGGCAATGCGCTCGAAAGCGGGAGATACCGGGACGCCGAATCGAAAAAGTCCTTGCAAGTGGTCCCCGTCCGGTTCGTACGTGCGTGTCCAAACGGACATGTGGCCGACCTCGACTGGAAGGGTTTCGTCCACGGAGGACGTACCGACTGCATGAGGCAGCAGTGGATCGAGGAGCGGGGCACCAGCGGGGACCTGGCGCAGGTCTACATCACCTGCGACTGCGGTATCAGCCGCTCGATGGCGGAAGCAGCTGGAGTGAAAGCCCTCGGGTTCTGCAACGGCGGCCGCCCGTGGCTCGGCACTGGCCAAAACGAGAGGTGCGAACTCCCCAGCCGGCTTCTCGTCCGGAGTGCCAGCAACGCCTACTTCCCCCAACTCTTGAGTGTGATTTCGATTCCTGATGTTCGAAAGCCTGTCGATGACGTAGTGCGGGCGTTGTGGGCCGATTTCTTCGCTGATATCGAGTCGATGGACGAAATGCAGAAGGTGCGGAGAAAACCGACCCCTGCCGAAAGGCTCCAGGGGTTCACCGACGCGGAGGTCATGGCTGCCATCACGCGGCAGAGAGAGGGATCGAGCGGCCCCGCGAGGAAGGTGAAGGACGTCGAGTTCTCGGCACTCACCGAGGCTGCCGGGGAGATGGGAGCCGACGTCCCTGAAGGTGACTTCTACGCCAAAAAGATGCCCCGCGAGTTGTGGACAGCCCCTTGGATGGGGGCGATCAGCAACGTGGTGCTCGTCCATCGGCTTCGGGAAGTGGTGGCTTTGGCAGGCTTCACCCGCTGTGAGCCGCAGGGACCGGATATCCAGGGAGAACTCTCAGTCGATGCCAAACGTGCGGCACTCGCCGTCGATCAGGCGTGGGTACCGGCGATCGAGAATCGCGGCGAAGGCGTTTTTCTCGAGTTTGATTCCGACATGATCCGAGCTTGGGCGGAGCGGACTGACGTGATCGCACGGGCCCGCGCTCTGGAGAAGGGATTTGATGATTGGAAGAAAACGAGGAAGTCGAGCGTCGACTTTCCTGGCATCGCCTACTACATGCTCCACTCGTTCAGCCATCTCCTCATGACGGCGATCTCGCTCGAGTGTGGCTATCCTTCGAGCTCGATCCGGGAACGTATTTTTTGCATGGCCGACGAAGGACGATTCGGGATGCTCATCTACACCGGCTCTTCGGATGCCGAGGGCACGCTCGGCGGTCTCGTCCTCGCGGGGCGTTCCATCGCTCGCCATGTCCGCCGGGCGCTCGAAGGAGGGGCTCTGTGTTCGAGTGACCCAGTGTGCGCCTACCACCGCCCGAACGAACACGATCATCAGCCGCTCCATGGGGCCGCCTGCCACGGATGCCTGCTCGTCGCGGAAACCTCCTGCGAGCAGCACAACGATTATCTCGATCGGGCGCTTGTCGTCCCGACCGTCGAGGGCCTGGGAATCGAGTTTTTCCCGGGAGTCACCTGATGGGAGATCCGGTCACGGCCGCCCGGCTCGAACCACTCCTTCGACTCCCGGTTTCGGTCCTCAAGTCGTTGGCGGCCTCGCTCTCCGACGGACTGCTCTCCGAGGAGATCACGCAGCGTGGCGTGGAGCAAGCCGCCGGCACCGACGCTGACGCTGTGGCAGGCCTGCTTCGCGCCCTGTCAGCCGCCGGATTTTCGACTCGTCATCTCGCTGCAGTCGTAG
>JBAWVV010000627.1:0-2370 GCA_037147115.1 Planctomycetia bacterium
GCCCCCCCGCCCCGCGCCGCCCGCGGCTATGGCAAGCTCTTCCACGACCAGGTCACCCAGGCCCCGGACGGCTGCGACTTCCGCTTCCTCGAAGCCGGCCCCCCGCCGCCCGAGCCGGATATTTTTTAGTCAGGGTGGCGTTCCAGGTAGCGGGGCTCGGGTGATCAATCCTCCCCTTCCTGGGCGCCCGAATCCTCGTCCGCCTCGTCGGCGCGCTCGTGGAGATCCCGGTGGTAGGCGGCGGCCACCGATTGACGGTGCCAGAATGACTGGATCGTCGTGAGCACCTGCCGTTGCTCCTTCGCCTTCCGGCTCAGTGGCAAGACGGCATGCCGGTTTCCCTCGAGGGAGAAGGTAAAGATCGGCGTGCCCCATTCACGGCTGGCGGTGATGTTGACAAGGTGTGCAAAGAAAACGGCTTCGGGCCAGGACTCATGGCTGATCTTCTCATGGTCGATGACGACCCGTGTGCGGCCCTTCGCGGGGAGCGTCACGGCGGGGAATGCTGCTGCGACGAGGGCGGCCTCCTCCGGAGTGCTCGGCAGCAGCCGGTAGGCCAGCGAACGGCCGTGAACCTCGCGGAACATGCTTTCGTACCGCGACCAGAGCTCGGATTCGCGGCGGATCGCATCGGGGATCTTCGCGCACCAGGCACCGTCGGTCGCCGTTGCCAGAACGTCGCGCAGGGATGCTGGATCGATCGGCCGACCCAGAGCCCGAAGGCGCTCTCCGAGGCTCGGGTGGCTGTCGAACGGATGCGGGGCGGCAGGAGCGTCGCCAATCGCCGTGTCAGCGAATCCGGGCGAGAAGTCCCGGAAACCGGCCTCGAGCCTTCGGCTGATGTTCAGCTCGGCGTGTGGCGACTCCTCCTCGAACAGACGCTCTTCGATCTCTTGGCGGTAGGCGCCGTAGGCAGTCGTGCGAACCAGCGCGTTCCCCGCGGCCACCGGGCTGACGATCGCGGCTGAGACGCGGTCGGCCCGGTATTCCCGTTCCCTGGAGAGCCGGCGGAGCGATGTCTCGTAGAGCCGACGGATCATCAGGGCGCAGGCAAACACCGGGCGGGTCAGCACCCCCTCGTGCAAAGCGGCCAGGTAGCGGTCGAACCGGTAGAGGAGCGGGCCGATCCGACGGCTGTACGAGGTGTCGTCGCCGCTGAAATGGGCGAACTCGTGGGCGAGGATCGAATCCGCCTCGGCACCATCGAGGGCCTTGAGCAGGCCGAGACTGACGAACAACGTCTTGCCGGCGTAGCGACGCCCCCGAACAGTCACGCGGTTTTCAGTGACGAAAAAGTTGTCCTTGATGCCGACCACGACCTGGTCGGGAGGAGTCGTGCCGCTTGCCTCGGCGATCCGGGAAAGATCTCCCCAGAACTCCGGTGCCTCGGACGGGGCGAGGATCTCTCCCTCGATGGGCATCGTGTCGTCAAAGCGGACGAAGACACCCGCGAGCACGGCCAGCACGGCAAGTCCTGCCACAAGAGCCGTGACGAGGATGAGTTGCAGACTGTAGAAGTGCGACACCAGGGCGGTGACCCAGAACGACAATCCGACACAGAGGATCGCTTGGGCGATGACCTCGAGCGTGAGGAACAGTCGGATCGAGTGCCACCCGACCAGGAGGCTGACGTATTGCCAGGATTGTGACCACGCCCCCAGCGGGATCGACAGGCTGACGAAGAGAATCAGGGCGGCACCGGCGAGGAGGCAGAACCAGGCGATGCGACTGAGCCAAAGGAGCGAACGGTAATGGCCCTGCAGGAAGGCGGGCAATTGTGCGACCATCGCCCGGGCTTCAGGGCGGCTCGAAGCGAACGCCTCCGACAAGGGATGGGTACGGATGAATCGCACGCCTTCACGGACTTGATCGGGATGGAGTTCCCTGTCGCTCCGCAGCCCCTCTTCCATCATCGCGGCATACGTGCGATCGAGGTCGGCTTCGGCGAGCTTGAACACCACCAGCGACACGATCGGCACGAAGCCGAGCCAGAGTAGCGGCACCACGAAGACGCGGAAGAAGCCCGGGGATCTCGCTGCCGTGGTGTCGATCATCGGAGTGGCTCTGGTTCAAGGACGGACGTTGCCTAAGGATGCCCTCGCGCGAGGCGTGGAAGGGGAGTCTATCCCGCGACATGGGGGATGACGAGGCGGTGCGGCCCATGGATTCCAGGGGACCTCTCGGGGGCGTTTCGAAGGCACTGTTGGGTGATTCGCCATCGGGAATCACCCTTCCTTCGGCCGGATGCGTAGACTGACCCGTTCCCCAGGAATCCGCCATGATCACCGCTCCGCTCTCCTCTTCCCACCTCGCCGCTTCCGTGATGGCGGTGCCGCCGCTCTCTCGCCAGCCCGACTTCACGCTCGACGA
>JBAWVV010000628.1:0-2368 GCA_037147115.1 Planctomycetia bacterium
TCCGGCCAGGCGATGTCGAAGCCGCAAGGGGACTGACGGGCTTGGCAAAGATGGTTCACGACCATGGACTGCCCGTCTCCCGTCGCGCGGCCGATTCGAATGGGCGCGTGGTCGTCTACACTTTTACCGATGGCACCACCTACATGGAGCCGGTGGAGCCGCCGTCGGAGCAGTACATCAACTCTGCCGCGGTGATGGTGCCGGGCGGGGTAGCGTTGAGCCGCGGCAAGGGTTTGACTGGCGCCGCGCGGGCCATTGCGGCCGAGGCGATCGACGACGCCGCCACAAGTCGTGCGAGCCAGGCTGCCAACGCCGCCACGGGTGGGTACCTTCGATGGATCCCGGCCCCGATCGCCTCGATCCTCTTCGGCGGAAAGCCCAAGCCACGCGTCTCTGGCGTCGTTGACGATGGCGCCGAAGCGGTGAAGAATGCCGCTACTACAGCAGCGAAAGGCGCTGATGATGTCGTCGAGGCAGTCGGCGCCCGCGGAGTTCGACCGACGGGAACCCCTGTCCCCCGGCAACACACCCGAGTTTTTCGTGCGGTCGGCGAAGATGAATACCACGATATTGTTTCGACAGGACGCCTTCGTGAAGGGCCCAACTCCCTCGAAGGAAAGTGGTTCGCAGATTCCCTGGATGGGGCAATCGCTCACGGCAAAGCCTTGTTTCCCGATGGGCGGTTCCGCTTGGTTGAGGTTGACGTCCCGGACGACGCCCCAAGTCTTTTTCGCCAGCCGAATCTCGATGGACGTGGCCCCGCCCGATTCGTTCAGAACGACGACCTGCCTGCGCTGACTCCCCGTCCTTTGGAGCCCGGTGAATGACAACCAAAAAGGCGATTATCGAGTGGATTCCCCCGAGCCAAGGTGGGAGACGAAAGCCACCTCTCGGTGTCGGCCAACCGGCTTATGCGACGGTGGTTCGATTCAAGGAGGATCCTTGGCCCCCTGTGGATGCTGCGTGGTCATTGGTGATTGAAAAAGAGGAATCCCTCAGTACAGAGACACGATGGACTGCCACGGTTCACTTTATTGCCCCAGAAGCGCCGCATGATTCGCTGCGCGACGGCCGAGGATTCGAGCTTTACGAGGGAAACAAGCGCGTTGCCATCGGAGAGATTTGTCGGGCCGGCTCTTGAGAACGTGCCCGGAACACTAACGCCTGATCTTGAACGTTCGATCTCCGGAGTTGGATCACTTCGCTTCCACGATCCAGCTGGTACGTCCGGTTTCCTGGTCGGCATGCGCTACAGAACAGACGGCGGCGGTGAGCCCGAGAAGCCTATTTTAATATCCCTGATCCGGGCGGAAGAAAGATGTTCTCCCCCTCGAAGCGCTAGCCATCCGACGGTCGTGCGGCTCCACCCCCGCCGCACGCACAACGACGGAGTCGCACGCCGTTCCTCGTCGGGAACGGAGGTCGCACGATCTGGAAAGGAGACGCCGCTGCCCGAGGCGAGCACCGACCCACGGATCATCGAATCGGTGGGCTGTCGGCCCAGAACGGCGTTCGGGCCGCCGGGAGCGGCGCTGGCCGTTCCCCGCGGCTGATCAATCCGCACCACGGACTCGGCGGAACACTCCGTCGACTCGGCCGCAGCCACACCGCCAGAGGCCGAGCTTCGCCTCGGTGATTTCCAGGGCCGGCAGCATTGCTGGCAGGTCCGTCCCGGCGTTCACCATCGCGCCGGGTCACGCAGATTCGCGACGATCTGCTCCGGTGTGTGCCTTTTCCATCGCCTTGAAGGCAGCGAAAGTCTCCTCCCCGACAGTGACATAGACCTTGATGCCGACTGGATCAGGATTTCCAAGCTAGGCCAAGGGACGGCTTCTCGTGGCGGCTGTGCCGGACGGGGCTACAGGCCGTTCTGATCGCCTGAGTCCAGTTGGAACAGCCCCATCAACTCCTCCTTCGTCAAGTCCTTGAACCCCGCCGCATCCGCACCGATCACCTCGTCTGCCAGGTTCTGCTTCGCCCTCTGCCTTTCGAGGATCCGCTCCTCGATCGTGCCATTCGAGACGAGCCGGTAGACGGTGACGTCCTTCTTCAGGCGGCGATGCGCCCGGGGGCTCGGGCCGGTGAAGGCGGCCTCGACGTGGGTCGAAGGAGCACCACTTCGATGACGCAGTGAACGTCTCGCTGGGAAGGGGCCAGCAAGGCGGCGCCTATTCCGGCGCACGGGAGGCGCATTTCCCGGCGCAGCACGCGATTGCAGGGAATCGCACGGCATCGCACGTCGGGGGCGGAAACGACCCGATCCCCGAAGAAATCGCGGCTTTCGCGGGAGAAACCGAGATACTAAACAAAAGAACAGTGGCCGAGGCGGGAATCGAACCCGCACGGAGATTGCTCTCCACAGGATTTT
>JBAWVV010000629.1:0-2364 GCA_037147115.1 Planctomycetia bacterium
GGCCGATGACGAGCGGCTCGATGCCAGCCCCAAACTTCAACACCTTTTCATTTCGCGACTTCCACTCCGTTTCCTCGATGCTTTCGGTGCGAACGAGAATCGACCTCCCCAGTCGGGTAAACACGCCGGCGGGCAGGTCGACCTCCCACTCCCCCAGCCGTCGCCTGAAGACGTGAAGGCGGCCCGGGTTCCGTAGGCAGACGCGGGTGTAGTTTTGCAACGACTCGATCCAGCAGATGTCATCGAAGGTTACCGCCGCCACGCTCTTCGAACGGCGCAGCCTTATGTTGATTGTGTCGCCGAGCGCTCTTCCGCCTGCGCCAGCTGTTGCGTCTGTTGCTCCAGGCCTGTCTGCTCCGCTAGGCCCACCGGGTACCGCGGCGCCGTCGACCGGGTCGTCGTCTTCGCCGGTGCTTGTCGCGGTCGCTGCGGTCGGCTGCAGCCGCTGCAGGTCGGCAAGTTTTTTGAGCCTCCGCAGCGTCTCGGAGAGCCGCTCCGGGTTGACCGGCTTGACGAGATAGTCAAGCGCGGCCGCCGCAAAGGCCTCCACGGCATACCTCTCATACGCCGTGACAAACACCACCTGCGTCCCCTCAGGCACGCTCGGCAGCACGTCGAGCCCCGTGCCCCCCGGCATCTCCATGTCGAGAAAGATCACGTCCGGAGAGAGCGTCTCGAGGGCTTTTCGCGCCGCCGCCACGCTGCCGGCGGTGCCGATGCATTCGACCCCGCCGCAGTCGGCAAGCAGGCCCCGCATCCGCTCGTTGGCGAGCGGTTCGTCGTCGACAAGCAGGGCCGTGAGCATCGGTGAGGGTCCAGCGTTGTTTGTTGGTGTGGGGGCTTATCTGAGTGGGGAATAGACCGACCGTCACGCCGGCGCGCCGGCTCGGTCCGCCGCGCCGGCCCTCACGCTCGCGGGCATGCGGATCACGATCCGCACCCAGCCGCCGTCTAAGTCGGGATCGAGTTGACCTTCAACCGTGGCTTTTTCATCGATGAGGAGCTCGAGCCGTCTTCGCAACGAGCGGATGCCCGTCCCCGGCGACCGCGTGGGTTCGGGCGCCACCCACTGGCCGGAGTTAGCCACGACAACCTCGAGCCAGTCATCTTTCACGGTCGCCCGGACGTTCACTTTCAGCGGCATGCTGCTTGTCTGGGCGCCGTAGTGGAGCGCGTTTTCCAGCAGCGGCTGGATGAGCATCGGTGGCACGAGCACCCGCGGCGCGACCCGG
This sequence comes from Planctomycetia bacterium, assembly GCA_037147115.1. Lineage (GTDB taxonomy): Bacteria > Planctomycetota > Planctomycetia > Pirellulales > UBA1268 > QWOP01. Next base: position 1,233 of record JBAWVV010000629.1, read on the forward strand.
TCGGCGTTGATCCGGCAATCGAGGTTGTCGCCAAAGCGGCGCTGCTGCACCGCCAGATACTTTTCCAGGGCATACAGCTCCCGGGAGAGCGGCTCGAGCGTGCTCGCTTCCCGGAGGGCAAAGCGCAGATATTCGGAGAGATCCTGCGTCACCTGCTCCACCGCAGCAGGATCGTTTTTGCTCGCCGCCACGGCGTTGAGGGCATTGAAGAGGAAGTGCGGATTCATCTGCTCCTGCAACTGCCGCAGCTCATGCTGCCGGGCCAGCGACTCCGCTTGAATAGCTCTGTTTTCGGAAGCGGCTGCCGCCGCCGCCGCCTCAAAAAACTGCATCTCCGACACGTGGATATCGTCGAGGAGGTCGATCCCGAGATAGATGGCGCACCACATCAGCGTCGCCACCAGCCGCGGGGCGAAGGGGGCAAGCGCCGTCCCGGTCTGCTGGATCATCGGCCCTTCGCCCAGCAGCAACAGGGCGGTCGCAAGGGTCATGGCCATGGCGAGCACCGCCACGATCACCAGCAGCGGCCAGCGCTGCGCACGGGGCAGGGCCCGCAAGGCCGGCCGTCGAAAGAGCATGTCGATGAGGCTCGTGACCGCAAAGCCAGTCACGACCCGCAACCCGATCGCTCCCCAGGGAAGCGGCTCGCCGGGCCGCAGCGCCACCGAAAACCCGCTGAGCGTTGCGCCGACCGCCAGCCAAAAAAGCACCTGAAACACCCACACAATCTGCTCCCGCCGCCAGCCAGGGCGCCGCCTCAGGCCCCCATCGGCGGCCGTGGCATAAAGCTGATCGGGGCTTGCAGGTGAGGAAAAAGGCATCGGAGCATGGCGGGAAGGGGCTGGGTGGAGCGGGTGTCAGTATGCCAACCCGACGCCGCTTTCACAGGCCAAGCGGCGGCCCCGGCAGGCCCGGCTCTTCCGCGACGCTTCGCCACTTCGCCGCCGCCACGCCCGATTCCCGGTGCGAGCAGGCACGTCAATCACGCGAGCGCGTCGCCGCGATCCCGCGCCGGAAGTGCGCAAACCGGATTGCGCTTTTCGTCGTGTCGAGTGCGCCATCCGTAGGGCCCGATACCCGATTCGTGCATGGATTTCCCATTTCGTCACTTTTTGGGGCCGGGGTCTTGGGG
>JBAWVV010000630.1:0-2361 GCA_037147115.1 Planctomycetia bacterium
ATGGGGGGGCAGCGGGGGGCAAAGAAGTGGTCATTGGCGAAGTATAGCCGGGCGAGATGAGGGGAACCGGCACGGAGCCATCGGCGGCGGCCGGCGGTGAACTAGAATGGTGAAGTTCCTCACCCTCTGGGTCCCGCCGATGGCCGAAATCGTCTCCCGCATCTCGGTCGTCTGTTTCGCTGCCAGCTACGCCGCGGCGCTGGCGTGCGAGGGATCGCGCCTCCTCTTCCGCTCCGGTATCCGCGGGGCGGTGATGGTCGGGTTCGCGGCTGCTGGGGTGCTCGCCCACACGCTCTTCCTCGGCTGGCGGGCGGCGAACGAACCGGCCGTCCCGCTGTCGAGCGCCTACGACTGGTATCTCCTCGCCGCCTGGCTCCTCGCCTGCGGATCGCTCTGGCTGACGGTCGCCAACCCGCGGACGCCGACGGGGCTGTTCATGCTCCCCCTCGTTCTCGGTCTCATCGGGGCGGCCGAGATGTCGAGCCGCGCCCCCTTTCCGCAGAGCCCCGCCACGCAGGTCTGGGGGGCGATCCACGGTAGCTTCAATCTTGCCGCGAGCGTCGCCGTCGCCTTCGGCGCGATCGCCGGGATGATGTGGCTCATCCAGGCCGGTCGACTGGCCCGGAAGCAGGCTCCGGCCCAGGGCTTCCGGATGCCGAGCCTGGAGAAGCTCGCCCGCTTCACTGGGCGTTCAGCAACGATCGCCGCCTGGGCGGCCGCTGCCGGCTTCGCCTCCGGCATCGTGCTCAACGCCGTCAACCGTCAGCAGGGGCTTCTCGAATCGATCCCCTGGAACGACCCCGTCATCCTCCGGATGGGCGCCCTCGTGGCCTGGCTGGTCACCGCGGCCCTTCTCGAACGTGCCGCCTCCCGGCGCCCTGACGGGCCGCGGACCATCGCCCTCCTCTCGCTGGTCAGCCTCGGCGTACTCACGCTCTCGATCCTCTGGGGGTTGTTCGGCGCCAGCCGTCACGGCGTACCTCCCCGGCAAACCGGCGCGCTCCCGATGCCTGCCGCCGAACAGGTGATGCTGACGGTGGCCCTGCCGATCGCTTCGGCGCCGCGTTCGGGGGTGATCCGATGACGCTCGCCTTCGTGGGGGGATCGCACCGCACGGTGCCGATGGAACTGCGGGAACGGCTGGCTTTCTCCGCCGAGCAGGCCGCCGTAGCGCTGCGACGTTTCCGGCAGCGTTTTCCCGGCCGCGAAGGGGTCCTCCTCTCCACCTGTAACCGCGTCGAACTGTACGCCGCCAGCGAGCACGATTCGGAGCCCCCCGCCCCGCGGCAGCTTGTCGACTTCCTCGCCGAGTGCCGGGGGATCGATGCGGCCCTCCTCGCGCCAGTGCTCGCCGGAGAGAACGACCAGGCTGCCGTCCACCATCTCTTCAGCGTCGCCTCCGGCCTCGACAGCATGGTCCTGGGGGAGCCGCAAATCGTCGCCCAGGTGAAGCAGGCCTGGGCCCTCGCCCAGGAGGAGCAAACTGCCGGCCCCCTCACCGGCGGTATGTTCCAGGCGGCCCTGCGCACCGCGAAGCGCGTGGCCACCGAGACGGCCATCGGCCGCGAGCGGCTCTCGATCCCCAGCATCGCCGTGGCCGATTTTGCCCGTGGGGTGTTCGAACGATTCGATGACAAGCGGGTGCTCCTCGTCGGCGCTGGCAAGATGGCCCACGAGACGCTCCGGTACCTTCGCGACGCCGGCGCCCGCGACGTCGTCATCGTCAATCGTTCGATGGCCCGCGCTGAAGATCTCGCCACCCGGCTGGGGGCCCGAGTCGCCCGGTTCACCGATCTCCTCGACGAACTGGTGCGCGCCGACCTGATCGTCAGCACGACCGGCGCCACCGAACCGGTGGTGACCCTTGACATGTTCGCCGGCGCGGAGCGGCGGCGCGGCGGTCGCCCCCTCCTCGTCCTCGATCTGGCGATGCCCCGTGATTTCGACCCGCGGATCGGCGCCCGCCCCGGCGTGTGGCTCTACTCGATCGACGATCTCGGTGCCGCCTGCGACGCCAACCGGAAGACACGGCGGCGGGAGATGCCGGGGGCCCTAGCGATCGTGGAGGAGGAGACGCGCCGCTTCATGGGTGATCTCCACCACCGCTCTTCGGCCCCGGTCATCGAGCAGTTGCGGGCCGGCTGGACGGAGACAGGGGAGAGCGAGCTCGACCGTCTCTTCCGCCGCCTCCCCGGGCTCGACGACACGGCCCGCGCCGAAATCCGCCAGTCGTTTCAGCGCTACGCCGCCAAGCTCCTCCATTCCCCCCTCACGAGCCTGCGGAACGAGAGCCACTCCGGCCCCCCGCACGGCCTCCTCGACGCCCTCCGGCGGCTCTTTGACCTGAAAGACTGACGGCTC
>JBAWVV010000631.1:0-2358 GCA_037147115.1 Planctomycetia bacterium
GGCAAGGGAGACTCCGACGCGCGGGGGGGAAAGGGGCCACTCGCACGGCGGACCCAACCGCGGATCATACACCGGACGTCGGGGGGCCGCGGGATTCGCCCGACCGGTCACGGTCGGGACGGTTCGCTGGGGAGCCGCCCACCTCCCTCACTGCATCGGCGACCACCAGCGGGAGCGACGGACTTCGGTAACGGGCTCGTTGTAGTCGCGCGGCCGACTCCCATCCATGAGGGCTTCACGGAAGAGGGTGGAGCCGATGTCGGGCTGCGGGTAGGGGTCGAAGCGGACGGCTCGGCGTTGCTGCGTCCGGGCGTTAGAGGTGGTCTGCAGGGTCGGCTTTGCCAGCGACGCGCAGCCGACGGCCAACGGCACGACGCCGGCCAGGGCCAGGAGTGCGGCAGCGGTCGAAAGGCGTCTCATGATGGGCACCCTTGGTGAATCGACTCCCGGTCGGTCGGGGGGGAGCATAGGGCCCACCCCGGACGGCGCCCTAGGGCGCTTTCGATGGGCATTTTCCGGGGTAAACAGGCTGCAAACAGCCGCCGAAGCGAATCTCGGCGGTCATCCGAGGGTGACGTGGAGGAGCTTCGTTGCTCCAACGCCGCCCAAGCTCCGGAGCGTCTGGGGGCCGGTCTCCGCCGGGAGGAGGAGGGTTCGTCCTGGCCCCAAGGCCGGCAGCCCCCAGGCCTCGTCGAGCGTCACCCGACCCCCCACGACGGCGAGAAGATGGCAGGCGTCGTCGCCCCCCACCGTCCAATCGGCCCCGGGGGTGACCTCCTCGAAGGAAAAAAAGTCGCAGGTCGCGAGCCGGCGCACGCCGGGGGAGGAGGTCAGGGCGCGGGGGGGTGGATCGACCGGCCCGAAGCGGGAGACGGCCTCGAGGCCCGCCTCGAGGTGGAGCGGCCGCGGCTTGCCGTCGGGGCCGGTGCGATTCCAGTCGTGGAGCCGATAGGTGATGTCGCTTGACTGCTGGATCTCGGCGACAACAAGCCCTGCCCCAATGGCATGAACCGTCCCGGCCGGGATGAAGATGCAGTCGCCAGCCTTCGGCTCGACGACATGGAGGACCTCCTCGCAGCGCCCTTCACGGAGCGCGGCGGCGAGCGAGTCACGATCCACCCCGGCCTTCAGCCCCGCCCACAGCCGGCTCCCCGGCGCCGCGTCGATCACATACCAGGCCTCGGTCTTTCCCTTGTCGGGAGGGTCGAGCCTCGCGGCCCGGTCGTCGTCGGGGTGAACCTGGACCGAGAGATCGCGACAGGCGTCGAGAAACTTGAACAGGAGCGGAAACGACGTCAGCCCCGCATGCCGGCCGAGGAGGGCCCGCCCCTCCCTCGTCACGAGATCGCCGAGGGTCCGGCCGGTAAGCGGCCCGGTGGCGACGACACTCTGGTCGTCGCGCCGGTCGACCACCTCCCACGACTCGGCGAAATCGTCCCCCGCGGGGAGGTCACGACCGAGAAGCGTCGCGAAGCGGCGCCCGCCCCACAGATAGCGGCGATAGATCGGGGTGAAGAGCAACGGGGGCAACATGGCAGGATCGACTCCTGATTTCGGGGCTGGGGGCGATGCCAGGGCACGATCAGGAAGCGGCGTAGGCCTCGAGGAGTCGCCCGATCCAGAAACAGCAGACGCTCGCCAGGAGCATGACGAGCATCTGCCCGAGGGAGATGGCGTGCTGGAGCTCGAGAACGATGGCCAGGGCCGGGATCGAAAGCCCGGCGAACTGCCCGAGACGGCCGCACGTGCGCATCAGTTCAGCCATGGGTGGATCGACCGCACAAGGTCACCGGGTGACAACCACCGACAACGGTGCTGGCCACCAGCGGTAGGCTCAGCGCGGCTGGATCGGCCGGGCGAACTCCCACGAGCCTGCCCCGACCGCCTCGCAGCGGCTGGAGAAATGTGGCAGGTGCTCGGCCAAGCGACAAGCCTCGTAGTGGTCGAGGGCGGCTCCCCAAAGGCCACAGATGCGGAGCAGGCCGCCGTCCCGCACCACGAGCCGGAGGAGAACCTCGAGCCCCTCGAGGAGCCGGTCGTCGACCCGCTCGACTCCGTCGAGCTCCACCACCATCCGGTTCGTGCCATGCTCCCGGGCGACGTTCCACAGGCTGTGGCCGAGGTCCCCGCCCCGTCGCGGGGCATCTGTCTCGGGGGGAAAGAGCTTCACGAACAGCCAATCCGGGCCCCGTTCGAGGCCGACGTTGTAACGATCGATCTGATGGTTCATGGAAAAAGCCCTCCGTGGTGCGGCTGACGCGATCCCCCCCGAAACCCCGTTCGGGATTGTCCCATAATCCGAACGGGGAAGGATACGGGGGCAGGCAAGGGCTTCCGGCCCGGATCGCGGGCCACACC
>JBAWVV010000632.1:0-2358 GCA_037147115.1 Planctomycetia bacterium
TTCCGGCCGCCAGCGCCTCGGTCGACCGACGTCCCTCCAGGAATCCGAAGACGAGTCCGAACGTCATTCCCAGCGCCAGACCATTGACGAACAATCCCAGCGCCGCCCAAGGTCTGGGAAGCGAGCCGAAAGCTATCAATCCTGCTTCGGCAAGGGCCGCAAGCCCCAGCAGTGCTGCGATCCGACGTTGCGGCGGCACCTCGGCGATGACGCGTGTTCCGGCAAACTTCGAAAGCGTGTAGCCGGCGACTTGCGTGAGGACGATGAGCTCCTTGAAGCCGATCCCCCAGACACCGTCGGTGTCGTACGTTCCCGCCGTGAACGGCTTCCTGAAGCCATACACACAGAAATACGCGACGAAGGCCGCCACCATGGCGACGACCTCAGCACGGCGCCCTGCGGTCCAGCGTCGCTCAGTGGGCACGCGTTCCGATCCTCGACACTTTTCTGGAGGGCGTTTTGGAGTAATGTAGTCGCCGACGTCCACGACGTTCCGTGTGGATCGGATGAGCTCCGCCCAGCTCCAAAGAACGCAGCAGGCGCATGGCGAGTCCCCACGTCGCGGTGCGTCACGGGGGGTGATCATGGAATCGAGTTCGGTCGGCATCGTCGGCGCCGGAATCGTCGGCCTCGCCTACGCCACGGCGGCCGCTGATCGTGGACACCGCGTGACCCTCTTCGAGCGCGACGGCGCGGCGAGCAGTGCGTCGGTCCGCAACTTCGGCATGCTCTGGCCGATCGGCCAGGCCCTCACCCCTTCCTACGGCACGGCCCTGCGTTCCCTGGCGCGGTGGCGGCGAATCGCGACCGAGACGGATCTGTGGCTCAATCCCTGCGGCTCCGTCCACGTCGCCCACGAGGGCGACGAGATGGAGGTGCTGGAGCAGTTCCACGCCACCGCCTCCGCCCATGGCATCGACTGCCAGCTCCTGCAATCCGCCGATGTTCTCAAGATCTCGCCCCTGGCAAACCCGGCAGGGCTGCGCGGCGGCCTCTGGAGCCCGACCGAGACGGGGGTCGGTCCAAGAACGAGCGTGGCGCGGATCGCTTCCCATCTTTCTGCCGCCCGCGGTGTCGACATCCGTTTCCACACGGTCGTCACCGAGGCCTCCACGGAGCGCGTCCGCACGGCCGACGGTCGGATCCACCGCTTCGACCGGATCATTGTCTGCGGTGGCAGCGACGTGGAATCGATCTACCCCGGTCTCCTTCGGGAGCAGGGCATCCGGCGCTGCAAACTCCAGATGCTGGCGACTGCGCCGCAGTCGATGCCCATGGGGCCGTTCCTCGCCGGCGGGCTGACACTCAGGCATTACGGCAATTTCGCCACCTGTCCGGCGCTCGATGCCGTGAAGCGCCGCGTCGCGGGCCAGGCCCCCGAGCTCGACCGTTTCGGGATCCATGTCATGATCGCCCAAAACCAGGACGGCAGTCTGATCCTCGGCGATTCCCACGAATACGACGACGACATCAGCCCGTTCGACAAGGCGGAGATCGATGACCTCATCCTTCGCGAGCTCCAGCGCATCGCCAAACTCCCGGCATGGTCGATCACCGAGCGCTGGCACGGCATCTACGGCAAGCATCCATCGAGCGCGATTGTCCGCACCGAGCCAGAGCCCGGTGTGCATGTCCGCGTCGGCACGGGGGGCGCCGGCATGACGATGTCGTTCGGGCTGGCCGAGGAAGACTGGGCGAACTGGGACAGGTGACGCATGGCCTCCACGACAAGCGAAAACGGGCGTGTCAGGGCGGTGCTCCTCGATTGGGCGGGCACCGCCATCGACCATGGCAGTAGGGCACCAGCCCGAGTGTTCGTCGAGGTCTTTGCCGCCGTCGGCATCGAGCTGACTGAGTCGGAGGCCCGCGGCCCGATGGGCCTGGCCAAACGCGACCATGTCGCGGCGATCCTCGCGCTCCCGAGGGTTCACGAACTCTGGAGCCGGATTCACAAGCGTTATCCTTCGCCGGAGGACGTCGACGACATCTACCGGAGGTTCCTCCCGCTCCAGAAAGCGGTGCTCGCCGACCACTGCGAGCCGATTCCAGGCGTCGTCGAAGCGGTCGATTTCTGCCGCCGCCACGGGATCGCGATCGGCTCCACCACGGGCTACACCAGGGAGCTCATGGAGGTCGTCATCCCAGCCGCCGCGCGGGCCGGATTTGCCCCGGACGTCGTCATCTGTTCCGACGAGATTCCGGCCGGCCGGCCGGCGCCGTGGGCCAACTTCAGGGCTGCCGAGCGATTGGGGATCTATCCCCCGGCAGCGATCGTCGTCATCGACGACACGGCCCCGGGCGTTGCTGCCGGACGCAACGCCGGCATGCCGACGCTCGGCGTGACCCTCACCGGCAATG
>JBAWVV010000633.1:0-2356 GCA_037147115.1 Planctomycetia bacterium
CTTCAACGCCCCCCGCCCCCCACCCACGCTTCGTCGCAGCCGAGATCGATGACGAGGATCCCGTCGGGGATGCCCAAACGTCATGGCGGTCGCTCCTCCGCATCCTGGCGTTCGCGCGGCCGAATGCGGGGATGGCGCTGCTCGGGTGTGGCCTGTCGCTGGCGGGCACGGTGGCGGCGCTCGTCCCCCCCTACCTGACGATGCCGCTGGTCGACCGCGTGCTGATCCCGAGGCAGGCCGGCGAGGACGTCCCGTTCGCCCTCGTGTGGTGGTATCTGGGGGGGTTGGTGGCCGCGGCGCTGGTCGCCTGGCTCCTCTCCTGGGCCCAGACCTGGGTCCTCGCCTGGGTGAGCGAGCGGGTGTCGGCCGATCTGCGGGTGCGCACCTATGCGCACATGCAGGCGCTGTCGCTCGACTTCTTCGCCGCCAAGCGGACCGGCGACCTGATGTCGCGGATCAGCAACGACACCGACCAGATCAACAATTTCCTCTCGCTCAACCTCATCGGATTCCTCTCCGACACGATGCTCGTGCTCCTTACGGCAGCGGTGCTCGCGTGGATGAATCCGCTCCTCGCCCTCGTCACGCTCGCTCCCTTCCCCCTCGTCGTGTGGCTCGTTTACGCGGTCCGCGAGCGGCTTCGTCGAGGTTTTTCGCGCTCCAACATCGCCTGGGCCGAGGTCTCGAGTGTTCTCGCCGACACGATCCCGGGCATCCGCGTCGTCAAGGCGTTCGCCCAGGAGACGCGAGAGACCGACCGCTTCCGCCGCGCCAACGACCACGTCCTCGAGGCCAACGACCGCGTCAACACCGTGTGGGCATTCTTCGGGCCGCTCGTCAGTCTGTTTAGCGAGATCGGGCTGCTCGTGGTGTGGGCGGCCGGTGCCTGGATGGTGTTCCAGGGAGCGGTGACGGTCGGTGGCCTGACCGCGTTTCTGGCCTACATCGCCCGGTTCTACAGCCGCGTCGAATCGATGGTGAGGATGGTGCCCGCCGCCCAGCGGGCCTCGTCCAGCGCGCAGCGGTTGTTTGAGATCCTCGACTGCCGTCCGACCGTCGCCGAGGATCCGGACCCGATCCGCCCCGGACGGGTCCGCGGACGGATCGAGTTTGCCGGCGTCCACTTTCGCTACGGCACGCGCGAGATCCTCCATGGCATCGATCTGGTGATTGAGCCGGGGGAGATGATCGGCCTGGTGGGGGCGAGCGGTTCAGGGAAGTCGACGCTCGCCAATCTCGTCTGCCGGTTCTTCGATCCCTCCAGCGGCAGCGTCTCCGTCGACGGCACCGACCTGCGGCGGCTGGCCGTGACGGATTACCGACGCAATCTCGGCTGCGTCCTCCAGGAGCCGCTGCTGTTCTTCGGGAGCGTCGCCGAGAACATCGCCTATGGCTGCCCCGATGCCGGCCCGGAGCGGGTCGTCGGCGCTGCCCGCGCCGCCGGAGCCCACGGCTTCATCCTCCGCCTTCCCAACGCCTACGACTCGCGCGTCGGCGAGCGCGGTGGTTCACTCTCCGGCGGTGAACGCCAACGGATCTCGATCGCCCGGGCCCTCCTGGTCGATCCGGCGATCCTGATCCTCGACGAGGCGACCTCGGCGGTCGATGCGGAGACCGAGGTGGTGATCCAGTCGGCGATCGACCGGCTTGTCACCGGCCGGACGACGATCGCCATCGCCCACCGCCTGTCGACGCTCCGCCGCGCCAACCGCCTGGTCGTCCTCGATGCCGGGCGGATCGTCGAGATCGGGACGCACGACGACCTGCTCGCACGGGACGGGGCCTATGCCCGCCTCTACCACGCTCAGACAACAGCCTCCGAGGACACGACCGCGGCGTCCTGACCAGACCCGCCTCCAGAGGACACCGATGGCCCCCCCTTCCCGCCTTGCCGAACCCGCCGCCTGGCAGTTCATCCCCCGTCCCCACGGCCGGCTCGACGTCGTCGATGCCTCTGGCAACCTCCATCTCGACATCGACCTTCTGCGTGCCTTCCCGATCAGCGCCCCGCTCGGGCCGGTGGCGGTCGTCGCCCCGGACGGCAGCGAGCTGGCCTGGATCGACACGATCGACAACCTGCCAGAACCCCTCCGGGGAGAGCTGTTGCGGGAGCTGTCCTCCCGGGAATTCCTCCCGGTGATCGACCGGATCGAGGCAATCGGCGACAGCGACCCGGCGGAATGGACGGTGCTCACCGATCGTGGCCCGCGGCGCTTCCTGGTGGCGACCCCCGACGACGTCGAACGCCTCGCGGACGGCAGCGCGCTTGTCGTCGACGGGTCGGGGGTCCGTTACCGGATCGCCGCCATCGCCGCCCTCGACTCCCACAGCCGGCGCCTCCTCGACCGGACGATGG
>JBAWVV010000634.1:0-2354 GCA_037147115.1 Planctomycetia bacterium
ACGCATCATCGCGCCTGCGGGCACAGCGCCCCACAGCGCCCCGACGGTGCCGGCAAACTCAGCCAGCCCCACCCATCTTCCGCGAGAGGGCTGATTGGACCGGCACGACGACGGTGAATCGCCCCCCCTTTCCCCCCCGCAAGCCCGCTGCGGGGTATCCGTATCGCCTCGATTCTGGTCTGCTCTCGCCGGCAGGGGGAATCCCCTAACGCGGGGATCGGGCATGCAGGACCATGCCGGACCCAGCAGCCTGCCACGACTTCGATGGAGCGCTTCATGCCGGCGACGACTGACCGCCCTGCCCCCCTCCACTCCGCGCGGAGCCACGATGAGGGGGGGGACGACCCGGCCCGCGACCAGGCGGCGCCGCCGTGGGTCAGCGAGGTCCGCCATGCCCTGCGGACGGCGACCGACGATCCGTTCCGGGTCAGGCCATGGCGATACTGGGCCGACTTCCTCCTTTCGATCGTCTGTGCCTACGGGGCGGCGACGGTCTATCTGATATCGCCGCTGGGATCATGGCCGCAGCTGGTCGCCTTTCCGATCGCCGCCTTTTGGCTCTACCGGCTCGGCTCGCTCGTCCACGAGGTCTGCCACCTCGGATCGCACGAGATGCGCGTCTTCAAGGTGGCCTGGAATGTCCTCGTTGGCACCTTCACGCTCACCCCCTCCCCGTTCTTCACGCGGCAGCACCGCGACCACCACAGCATGAAGATGTACGGGACGCCTGAAGATCCCGAATACGTCGCCAACGTCATGGAGGGGGGCAACCTGCGGAGCTTCTTCGGCTATGCGGCGTATATGCTCGTCTTCCCGCTGCTGGTCTTTCTGCGCTTCCTTCTCGCCCCCCTCTCCTTCCTCCACCCGCGCCTCCGCGAGCTTGTCCTCGAGCGCGGCAGCTCCCTGACACTCAACACGCGCTACCGCCGCCGCCTCACCCCCTTCGATCGGCGGGCGATCTTCGGCGTCGAGGTGCTCTGCTTTCTGAGGGCCGCGGCGATTCCGGCGACGATCGCCTTCGGGATCGCTCCGATGAGCCGGATTCCCCTTCTCTATGCGCTCGCCCTGGCAACCTTCTTCATGAACCAGATGCGGCAGCTGGCCGATCACCATTTCGAAGGAGACGGAACGCCGGTCTCGGTCGAGGACCACATCCTCGACTCCTGCAACTTCACCGGGAAGGATCCGCTCACGCTCCTGTTCTTCCCGTTCGCAATCCGCTTCCACGCCCTCCACCACCTCTTCCCCTCGCTCCCCTACCACAACCTCGAAGCCGCGCACGCCCATCTTGCGCGCACGCTCCCCCCCGACAATCCTTACCTGGGGCTCGACCAGCCGGGCTGGTGGTCGGTGGCGAAGCGAACGATGTGGGGCCCAGCGCCGGTCACGACCGGCTAGGGGCGGAGACGGAAAGAGTCAGCGGGTGTGACTGCGCCGCCGCGCGGCCCACCACTCCCAGGCCAGCGGCAGCACCGAGACGAGGACGATCCCGATCACGACCAACTCGAAGTTCTTCTTGACGGCCTCGATGTTGCCGAAGAAGTAGCCGGCCGCCGTGCAGAGCACGACCCACAGAATGCCGCCGACGACGTTGAACCACAGAAACGTCGGATAGTGCATCTTTCCGACGCCGGCGACGAACGGGGCAAACGTCCGCACAATCGGCATAAAGCGCGCCAGAACGATCGTCTTGCCACCGTGGCGGTCGTAGAAGGCTTGCGTCTTCTCCAGATGCTCGTGCTTCAAAAACCAGGTATTGAGCGAGAAGGCGCGGGGACCGATCCACCGTCCCAGAAAATAATTGATCGTGTCCCCGAGGATCGCGGCGATCGAGAGGAGGACCAGGAGCGTCACGAACCCGAGATCGTCGGGATAGAGCGCCGCCATGGCGCCGGCGGCGAAGAGGAGTGAATCGCCCGGCAGGAAGGGCATGACGACGAGGCCCGTCTCGCAGAGGATGATCGCGAACAGGAGGACGTAGGTCCACGGCCCCCAGGCTTCGAGGAGGGCATGGAGATGGTCGTCGACGTGGAGAAAGACGTCGAGGATCGACTTGATCGCGTCCATTCGCGTGGTTCTCGAGCTACGGGTATGACCGCCCATCAGCCAGGGCCGGGCTTCTTTTTCTTCCAGGTCTTCTTCTTGGGAAAAGGCTTCTTCCCCCAGGGAGCACGCGGCGGGCCATCTCCACCTCCTGCCACCGGGCCGAACTTCCGCGACGGCTTTCCCGGCGGGCGAGGGCCATCGTCCCCGGTGGCATGTCCGGCACCAGGGCCGCCATCGCCCCCGCGCGGCGGATAGGGACCGCCCGGGCTCGGCTTCTGGCCGTAGGGGCGCTTCGCATACGGCCGCTT
>JBAWVV010000635.1:0-2349 GCA_037147115.1 Planctomycetia bacterium
GGGATCGACGCCGCGCTGATACGCTCCCGAGAGGGTGAAGAGTGTCCGCGGGGCCTCGCGGGCCATGTTCTGAAAGACCACGATCACCGACAGCCCAGGGCGCGTCATTCGCCCGCGGCTCCGAAGGCTTCCAGTGAGGAGGGGGGGGCCGGCGGCGGGGCGGGAGCGCCCCCTTCGGCAAGCCATTTGTCGACCGCCATGGCGCCGTGGAGCCCGATGCGGATCTCGTGCCGGGCCTGCGGCCGATGGGCTGCGGGGGTGCCGAATCCGTCCACCCAGCGCTTCAGGTCGCGCCCCAAGAGCTTGGCGATCCGGGCCACCTCGGGGGCATACATCTCCTTGAGCACCGGCACGAGCGAAGGCCTCGGAGGGAGATCCTGCTGCTGTTTGTAGGCTTGGTCGGCGGTGAGAATCGGCACGACGCGCTCGGCAAGCTCGGTGGCGCTGAGCCCTGCGAAGCCGTTGGCATCGATGGCGAGGTGGTCAGCGAGGGCTTCGAGCGTGCCGACCGGACAGGCTTCGATGTCGTCGCGGATGAGCGGAAGGAGCTGCTCCTCGGGAAAGACGGCAAGCCAGCGCTCCATGATCGCCGAGTAGTCGCCGGCGCGGCGTGAGGCGGCCGACTGGAAGTGATCGATGAACCATTGATCCGACACCTCGGCGTCGAGCATCTGGGCCCGCACCAGCGCCATCAGCGCCGCCGACCAGGCGCGCTCGAGCGGGTTGCGGAAGGTGATGAACAGCCGGACGTCGGGGCAGGCGGCCTGGAGCGCGCGGATCGATTCCGACGGAAGCGAGGCATAGGCGGGGGTGATCTCACCGGAGCGAATCGGCTGACCGGCGGCATTGGTCCGCGCGGGGGGCTCGAGGAGCTTGAGCCACTGGTCGACAAACCGGGCATCGGCCCGATCCCAGAAGTGGACCTCCTTCCCGCCGGGGAAGGCGATCTGCGGGTGGCGGGAGAGTTGGTGGTAGAGCCAGGTCGTCCCCCCCTTTTGGACTCCGATTCCGAGGAAGTCGACCATCGGTTTGAATCCTGGGGCGGGCGACGGCGGAGGTGGAGGTTCGACGGAGTTCCGGGCGGATGGCCGCCCCTTCTCGGTAGATTCGGGCGCTTCGGCCCATCCGTCAAGCAGATCCCCCCGCAGAGCGTTACCGCGGCGGTCATCCCACGGTTTTATGGGGAAGTGCCCCGATCGTACCCCCAGCGAAGTCAACGCCATGCCCCCGTTCCCGGTCGCCGCGACGCCCCCGTGGATGAGGTCATGCCTCATCGCCGCCGGCATCTACAATCTTCTCTGGGGTGCCCTCACCGTGCTCCGGCCGATGTGGCTCTTCGACCTAGCTTCCATGGATCCTCCCAACTACCCCTTCATCTGGCAGTGTGTGGGGATGATCGTCGGCGTGTACGGCATCGGCTATCTCGCCGCCTCGTCCGATCCAGTGCGGCACTGGCCGATCGTTCTCGTCGGCTTCCTCGGCAAGATCTTCGGACCGATCGGCTACCTCGACGGCGTTCTCCGTGGGGAGGTGCCAGTCGGGTTCGGGATCACGATCCCCACCAACGATCTCGTCTGGTGGATTCCCTTCGCGCTCATGCTGGCGCATGCATGGAGGTGTCACCACGCGATCGCAACTCCCCTGCCGATTGTCGGCTCCCAAGAATCCGTCGCGCCGGTCGGGACGGCAGTTCGATGAGCATGGCATGGGTGTTGATCGCCCAGGTCATGGCAAGCTCCGCCATGGCCGCGATCGCCTGGTTCGTGCAGGAGGTCCACTACCCGCTCTTCGCCAGGGTCTCCGACGGCAGCGATGCCTCGGCTCCCGGCGGAAAAACAGGGGCCGCGGCCCTTGACTATCACGCCGAGAATCTCCGGCGGACGCGCCCGATCGTCCTGGTACCGATGGCGGTCGAAGCCGCCACGGCCACATGGCTAGCCGTTTTTCCCCCGGCCGCCGTCGGCCGCGCACCCACACTCGTGGGTCTGGCCTTGGTGGCCGCGGTCATCCTCTCAACGGGCTTGGTGCAGGTGCCGCTCCATGCCGCTCTCCGGGACGGAGTCGCCTCCTCGGACACCATCGACCGGCTCGTCCGCAGTACCCGGTGGCGAACCGTCGTGTGGACTGCCCGGTCGCTGCTCGCGGCGTGGATGCTCCATGCGTCGCAAGGCTCGGCATGAAAGCTTCGCTCTCAACAATGCCAGCAGTCGAGCGTGGCGAACCACTGCCCCGGGCAGAATATCCCGGCACGACATCCGGGCGAACGCCCGGGAAAACAGAAGGGTGGCTAACGGGACTCGAACCCGCGACCCCTAGAATCACAATCTAGTGCTCTAACCAACTGAGCTA
>JBAWVV010000636.1:0-2345 GCA_037147115.1 Planctomycetia bacterium
TCGAGGCGATCCACATGCTGCGAAACCCCGCCCAGAACATCCTCTATCCCTACCGTGCCGGCGCCACCGGCACGGCGATCCAGACGCAGCTCGTGGTGGCGTTCTGACTTTGCGTGGACTGGATACACTCGGAACCGGCCATCCCTGTCCTTTTTCCACTAGGGTCGCCCGGAGGAAACGCCAAGGGTTTCCTCGGTCGACGCCGCCGCATCCAGCGGCGGCTGGGCTGGGCGATCGCTCCGCAGGAACACCCAAAAAGCCCTCCGTGGCTGGGCGCCTGCGGTCACGAGCCCTTGTGGCTCACCAGCGGCTTGAGCTCGCGGCAGATGGCCGTCAGATCGCGCTGGGCGCGCATCACGGCGCGGATGTCGCGGTAGGCACTCGGGGCCTCGTCGACGAGCCGGTTGGCCCGGCGCGTGTCGAAGCGCACGC
This sequence comes from Planctomycetia bacterium, assembly GCA_037147115.1. GTDB lineage: Bacteria > Planctomycetota > Planctomycetia > Pirellulales > UBA1268 > QWOP01. The sequence goes on from JBAWVV010000636.1 coordinate 433, forward strand.
CGTGCATCTCGCGGAGGAGGCGCCGGGCGTCGATCTTCGCCGCCGCCTCGCCTCGGGGGAGGACGCGGCCGGCGCCGTGCGAGCTCGACCGCAGGGCGTCGGGATGACCGCGGCCGATCGTGTGGAAGCTCGCCGTCCCCATCGATCCGGGGATCAGCCCCGGCTGGCCGTCGTCGGCGGGCAGCGCCCCCTTGCGGTGAACGACGACCTCGCGGCCGTCATGGATCTCGAGGGCGACATGATTGTGATCGCAGTCGATCAGCGTTGACTCCTCGACCGCTCCCCCCACCAGCTCCGCGATCACGCCGGCCGCCGCCGCCACGATCCGCGCCCGGTTCGCCCGGGCCCAGGCCCTGGCCCAGCCGACATCGGCGAGGTAGGCCTGCCCCGCGGCTGTCGATACCTCGAGGGCCGGCGGGCTTTCGGCGCCATGGGGAACCGCGCGGGCGAGGTGCCAGGCGCTGATCAGTTGCCCCATGCCGCGCGAGCCCGAATGAACCATGATCCAGAGCGCCCCCTGTTCGTCGGCCTGGAGCTCGAGGAAATGGTTTCCCCGGCCGAGCGAGCCGAGCTGCCAGCGCCCCTCGCGTGCCGCCCCGCGCGCGAGCTTGGCATCCGAGAGATGCTCCGGGGCGAGCGCCCCCTCGAGCCGCTCCGGCACCGTGCCCGGCGCGGCCTTGAGGGAGGGGACGGTCCGGGCGAGCCGATCGAGGAGAAGGGGGGCGACGCGGGGATCGTGCGTGAGCGCCTCGCCCGGCACATCGAAGCGCACCGCCATCATCCCGCAGCCGATGTCGCCACCGACGGCCGCCGGGTAGACGAGCCCACCCGTCGCCAGCGCCACGCCGACGCACACCTCCCCTGCCCGGTGGACATCGGGCATGACCGCCATCCGGCAGACATCCGCTGCCCGGCCGAGCCGGTCGAGGGATCGAACGACATCGGCCGGGAGGGGGCCGGTCAGCCAGCCATGGACCGGCACCCCTACGACGCTCTCGATTCTTTTACTCAACGCGGCGCCTCCTTCCCCTCCTCCGGCGCGGTGGCGAGGTATTCAAAGAGAAGCGACGGGGCCCGTTTCCGTGTGATGGCCTGGGCCACCTCCCCCCGCAGCCAGGGCGTGCGCGCTTGAAGATGCGCGAGGACTTCGGTCGGTGCCGGCGGAACCTCGCCTGGCGCCGAGCCGACGATGACGAGGAGTTGGGAAGCGTCGGGCGCGGGCACGACGCGGACAACATGGAGATCCCGCAGGCAGTCGTCGCCACAGTCGCCGAGGGCGAGACTCAGCGTGTCGGCCACCTGGCGGCAGAGCTGGAGATCTTTGCGGGAGTGGCCCGCTGGAGGAAACGAATCGAAGCCGGATTCCCGCAGGTGGGAGCGGCCGGAAGACTTTCTGGACATTTTTTTCTCGGAGAGTTGGGGAACACGAAGGGCTCGAAAACGAATGGCTTGATAGGGGGGGAAACAAGCGCAGGAAACGCAACGAACAAGCAACCGGGAGCGAGCGTCATGGCGCACGCACGGGTGCCCGAAAAGACGACATCAGCACGGCTCCGGATTCGCCGCACGGCCGATGCGGCCCGTCGCGATCAGGCGACCGACGGCGCAGCAAAGCACAGGGCGGTCCGGCAAAAACCGGGAGGCAAAGGCCGCGGAGGGGGTGTCAGGCCGAGCGGCCGACACGCACCGAGGCAAACGCCATGCAAGTGCGAATGAAACGCGGCATGGGAGGGCCTCCTGCGGAAAAGAAGTGACGGGGCTCACGCAGCCGTCCGTCGACGAACACATCCAGGGAAGCTAACGCTCCGGTTCGCCGCCGTCAAGAAATTATTCGGGTGACGTCGGCGTGAAGGCGAAAAGGGCGAAAAGGTGCCAGCCACCAAATCTGGGCCGAGGGTGGGGTGTGTCTAGGA
>JBAWVV010000637.1:0-2343 GCA_037147115.1 Planctomycetia bacterium
CACCTCCAACTCAAGCGCAGCACGGCCCTCACGCAGCGGTCGATGTCGGATCTGCGGTTCAAGCACATGCTCGACAATCTGGCGCTGATGGTCAGCAATCCTGCCGGGGTCCCCAATCCGGTGGTGATCAGCGGCGGCGTCGTCCAGGTGAGCGACAACGGCGCTGGCACCGGCAACATCACCGATCTTTTCCCCTTCGGGCTGTTCACCGCCGGCCGGACGGTGTCGGAGCAGTGGTCGCTCTCGCCGCTGCAAAACTCCGAGAAGCTGGCCCTGATGCGCTGCGCCTTCCAGGTGCTGCTGAACTCGAATCTCCAGTACGAGGACGCCTGCCAGCAGCGGCTCCGGGAGGCCCTCGGCGAGGAGGATCTTTGCGTGGCGATCCCGCGCGGGTGGTATCACGTCGGTTGCAAACGGGACGTCCCCCGCGATGCCCGATACTGCGGCAACTATGACGACACGTACGTCTGGGTGACCGACGAAGGCCTCGACGGCTTTGCCCACTTCTATCTGACGATGATGCGGCTCTATCAGCTGGAATTGGAGAAGAAGACGGCGACGGTGACGCGCACCTACGAGGGGGGGCCGGAGGAGGGCGCGCTCTCGCAGACGGTCGTGCAGACGGTTGAAGAGTTGCCACTCTCAAACGAACCGTCGCCCTCGAAGTCGGCCGGTGAGTTCCCAGTGACGGGGCAGGGATTACAGTTCATTCCCACGGCACGCTGACGGCGCCGAACCGGAAGCTCACTTTCCCGGCGGCGAAGGGATCGGCTTTAAAAAATACTCGGGGCGTGCCGATCGCGGCAGCCCGGTCCGATCGATTCCCCGGAGCCCAAGTCCATGCCTCTCGCCCCTCGGTCCCTGCGCCGCCTCGCCCCCGCCGTCGTGCTGGCCCTCTTCTCAGCGGCCGGGCCGATGGGCCGGGCCCTGCGGGCCGACACGTTCTCCGTCACCAGCACCTCGTGGGGCTCGGCGACAACCGCCGGCACGCTTGCCTGGGCGATCGACCAGGCCAATACCTCGTCCGCCGCCGGCAACGTGATCTCGATCGCCCCCAACCTCCTCATCGATGTCGATGGGGCGACCGCGATCGATGCTGGCCTTGATCTCGCCCAATTCACGCGCTCGGTGACGATTCAGGGCAACGGCGCCACGCTCGTCGGCAATCCGACGTTTGTCACCACGGGTGGCCAGACGGTTACGAAATACAACCCCGATCGAGTTGTCCCCAGTGACACGCCGGTCACGCCGTCGTTCTCATTTGCAAAGATCGGCACCTTCGGTCAAGTCAACACCGCCATCACCGTGGCGATCGCCGGCCTCAATGCCGATGGCCTCAACCGCTTCGCCCTCGTCGAGGCCGGTGCCCGGCTCGACGTCACGACCGCGGGCATCGTGAACTCGGTCAACTTCGACTTCAGTGGCAGGAACATCACTCCCGGATTCGAGGCCCTCGCCGGCGCCACGTTGAACCTCGATCGGGTTGTGATCGACAAAGCCTACGGCCTCACGGCCATTCCGGGGGGCATCGTTGCCGGGAGCGATGCGACGATCAATCTCTCGTCGAGCACGATCCGGGATTCAAACAGCGGCCCGGCCATCATCCTCGCTGGCGGCACTGCGAATGTGGTCAGTTCGGTCCTCGACGGCTCTGGCGGCGTGACGGTGGTCGGCGGGAGCTCGGTCGCGACCGGGACAGTGAACTTCGTCAACAGCGTCGCCTTCCTCGCCGGGCCCCTCAATGGCGGCGGCAATGACCGCATGGACGACAATCGGTTCCTCGCCGGAGCCAGCGGCACGATCAACGCCACAGCCAGCACGATCATCGCCGACCTTGTGTCGCTCTCCGGATCTCCCTCGGCCGCCAACGGCGTGCCGCTCGACGCCGCGGGGGGAACGATCGCGCTGCGTTCGTCGGCCGTGATGGTGACAACGTACGACGCTGATGGCTTCAGCGGGCAGATCGGCTATCAAAAGAGCGCCGGTGGCGTTCTCACCGCTGATGCCTACTCGTGGGTCCGTCCCACCCCCGCCCAGACCGCGAGCCTGCTGCCGAGCCTCTTCAGCCAGCCCTCGCTCATCACCGGAGCGCCGGGGCTTCCGGTCGACACGATCTCGCAGAGCCCGCTCATCGAAGAGACGCTTCCCTTTCCGCTGGCGAGTTACCCGCTGGCGAATGGCGTCCTCGTCGGGGTGGTGCCCGATGCGAATGGCGCGAATGTTCTCCGCAATCCGATCGACAGCAGCGTTATCACGCTCGATGTCTTTGGCCAAGCCCGCACCACCGGCGGCCTGCGGAATGCCGGGGCCGTGGAAACCACCGTCCCGGAGATCGACCCGGCG
>JBAWVV010000638.1:0-2334 GCA_037147115.1 Planctomycetia bacterium
GTGGCGGACCGGGGGGCGGCGGTGGCGGCCCACGCGGCGGGTTCTCCGAGGAAGAGCGCAACAACCGTCGCAAATCGATGCTCGACAATTCCGATCCGGAGCAGCGGGGGCGGCGGGCCGAATATCGTCGTCAGATGGAGGAGCGTCGCCAACAGGTCGGCGGCGGCAGCGGTCGACCCGGGCGCTGAAGCCCGGCGCCGTCGACTCCAAAGCGGGCGTCGCTGGCAAAGACTGACGGTTGCGGGGGCCCTGCCATCCGTACGACCGGCGCAGGATGGCCATTTTGGGTCGGGACTGCGGGCGTCGCGTCAGCTCCGCCGATTCCTCTGTCAACGCCCGGGACCATTCCGGCGGCGCTTGAGCGCCGCGACACCGGCGCGTCCCGGGGAACGCCATCATGTGGATGCACGACGCGGCGCAGCTTCGCTGGCTGAAGCGAGTGACGCGGAGCATTCCCTGGCGTCCGGAATGGGTGCGTGAGCACGACGGGAAAGGGGCCGGGCCGGCCAGTGCGGGGGTGAGCGCCCCCCCGATCACGGCGACGGTCCGAGCGGTGCCGGAAACGGGTGTGACGCGCGGTGAACAACGCCGCGCCGCCCCGACGTTCCGGGCCAGGCTCCGCGTCGCCCGCCCATGCCGGCAGGGGTAAGGGAGCAGGGCGGGGCGGCACGCAGGCGAGCCGCCCCGCCGTCCCCGCGGCGTTCCCCAGCGATCGATAAGCGCTCCGGTATCCCCACCCGTCCGGGGCCGTTGTCATACACTTTGCACACGGTCCCTCACCCCATCCCTTCCCACGGAACCTCCTGACCATGGCCAAGAAGTCCACTGCCACGACATCCCCGTTTGACCACCTCCGCGAACTGTTCACCGCGGCGGAGAGAAAGGTTCTCGATTCGAGTTTCGGCGCGGCGCTGGCCAACGCCACGCACACGCAGGTCGAGGCCGCGACGAAGCAGGCCCGCGTGCTGCGCGACAAGTGGCGCGACCTGACCGCGGGCCAGGAGAGGAAGACAAAGCGTGCTGCCGCGCCGGTGACAGCAGCCAACAGCCGTAGCCAGGAGAAGGCCGACGTTTTTCAAGAGGCGGTCGATCGCCTTGAGAAGCGTCTCGGTGAACTGGCGGCTGCCGTCGGTGGCATCCTCCCCGGCAAGGTGACGACTGCCCGTGCCAAGGCCCGCGACAAGAAGATCTCGGGCCGGGCGGCCCGGCGAACCTCGGAACGACCGGTCGCTCCCGCGGCCCCCGCACGAACGATCGCTCCCCCGCCGGTGCGAACGAAGGTGGCGCTCCCGCTGGCCCCGCGCCGCAACGCCAAGCCGGCCGCGGCCGTCGTCGCAGCCCCGGCGGTCGCCCCCGTCGCGAAGCCAGTGAAGCCAGCGGCCGCGGCGAAGCGGAAGCTCGCCAAGCCTGCCGCCACGATCTCGAAGAAGGCCCGCGTCAACCGGGCCGCGCTCGCTCCCGCTGTCGGAGCCCAGGCCATCTCGCTCGATCGCTCCAAGCAGCGTTCGGCCCTCACCGCCGCGAAAGCAGGGCGCCTCAAGCTCGAGGGAGCCAACACGCGCCGCCTCGGCAACACCGTGGCCCGGGGGAAGCGCCAGCAGGCGAAGCGCGACGGTCGCTGATGCCGGCCGGGGTGGGCGGCGGATGCTTCGTCAGCCGGCTGCGGCCTTCTTGAGAGTCTGCCGGAAGTCCCACGGCGCTACCGGCTCGGGTTGCGACCACAACCCGAGCCGGCGCGCCTGGGCGTCGGTCTGGAGTGTGGCGAGCGTCGTGTCACGGGAATAGTCGGCATAGTGCCAGGCATTCCCCGTGGCGACCATCTGCCGGTTGACGTCGGCGCCATTGAGCTGGAGGTGGGCGATCCAGCGGCCGTACCGGTCCTTCCCCTCCTCTGTCACGGTGACCGTCTTGCCGAACACCATCTCCGCGAGTGCTTCCCGCGATACCTTGCCGTAGTCCTGGCCGAGCTCGGGGGCGTCGATCTCGGCCAGCCGCACCTTCTGCTGCGTGTTGGTTTCGTCGAGGCAGGTCAGCGTATCGCCGTCATGGACCCCGACGACCCGCCAGACATGCGTGCTCGTGCGGCCGGGAGCGGGATTCGACAGCGACTCCATCGCCGGCTGCGGCGGCGCCGGATCGGCTGCCGGCGACGCGGTGCTGACCGGCGTCATCGGCGGCGCCGTTGCCGGGCCGGGGGGCGGGGGGATCGACGCCATGGGTGGAGCGGCCTCGCTGGCCGCGACCGCGCCGGCGGCCGCCGCCGTGCCGGCCACGATGGCCGGTGCGGCAGCGGAGGCGGAGGGAGAAGGGGCAACCGGCGCCGACACCCATTGC
>JBAWVV010000639.1:0-2323 GCA_037147115.1 Planctomycetia bacterium
CGTCCTTGCCGCCGCCGCCACCCCCACGACTGCAGCCGATCTGGCCCGTGTGGCAGAGTGTGGCCGCTCGGTGATCAGTCGGCTCGTCGAAACCGGCCTCCTCGTCGAAGCCGGGACACGGCAGCGCGAGCCGGGGCGGGCCGCGGCGCGTGCGCCCCTCCCGCACCATCGCCCCAGTGAGCTCTCCCCCGCCCAGCAGGGCGCGCTCGACGCGATTCTCGCGCCGCTGCGGGAGCGTCGCCACGAGACCATTCTTCTCTTCGGGGTGACGGGGAGCGGGAAAACGGAGGTCTATCTTCGGGCGGTCGAGGAGACCCTCGCCCAGGGGCGTCAGGCGATCATCCTCGTCCCCGAAATCAGCCTCACCCCCCAGACCTGCGACCGCTTCCGGAGCCGCTTCGGCACCGTGGCGGTCCTCCACAGCCATCTCACCGCCGTCGAGCGGCATGCGGAGTGGCGCGAGATCGCCTCGGGACGGGTCGGGGTCGTCGTCGGCGCCCGCAGTGCCGTTTTCGCCCCCACGCCCCGGCTCGGCCTGATCGTCATCGACGAGGAACACGAGACGTCGTTCAAACAGGCCACCGCCCCCCGTTACCACGCCCGTGACGTCGCCGAATGGATCGCCCGCTCGGCCGGGATCCCGCTCGTTCTCGGCTCCGCGACGCCGTCGCTCGAAACCTTCGCCCGCTGTCTCGAGGGCTCGTGGCGGATGTGCCGGCTCCCAGACCGCGTCGGTGGCTCCCAGCTTCCGGCGGTGATCACCGTCGATCTGCGTGATGCGCAAAGCCGAGCGCGCGGGGCCTTGAGCCCCCGGCTCGTCGCGGGGATCAAGTGGGCGCTCGCCTCGGGGGGGCAAGTGATGCTTCTGCTGAACCGGCGCGGCTTCGCCACCCATGTCCAGTGCCGGGCCTGTGGCCACAGCGCCCGCTGCAACCAGTGCGACCTCGCCCTCACGCTCCACCAGCCGGGCAACCGGGGGATCTGCCACGGCTGCGGACTCATCACCCGCCTCCCCGCTGACTGCCCCGAATGCCGGGCCCCGCAGCTCTCCCAGCGCGGCACCGGCACCCAGAAGCTCGAGGAGCAGGTACGGACACTGTTCCCCGGCGTCCGCGTCGCGCGGATGGACACCGACACCATGCGCACCCGCGGCAGCCACGAGCGGACCCTCGACGCCTTCCGCGCCCGCGAGATCGAGATCCTCGTCGGCACCCAGATGATCGCCAAGGGGCTCGACTTCCCCGACGTCATGCTCGTCGGCGTTGTCAACGCTGACGCGGCCCTTCACCTAGCCGACTTCCGCGCCGCCGAGCGAACCTGCCAGCTCGTCACCCAGGTCGCCGGCCGCTCCGGGCGGGGGGCACTCGGGGGGCGGGTCGTCGTCCAGACATCGACCCCCGAACACCCGGCGATCCGCTCCGCGGGGCGCCACGATTACGAGGCCTTCGTCCGCCACGAGTTGCCGATCCGCGAGGCCCTCCTCTATCCCCCCTACGGCAGCGTGGTCCGGTTCGTCGTCCGCAGCCACCGTGAGGAAGCAGCGGCAGCCTGGGCCGGTACCCTCACCGACCGGCTCCGCGCCGCCGTCGCGGCGGGAGCGGAGGGGATGCGCGTCCTCGGGCCGGCACCGGCCCCGATCGCCCGCCTCCGTGACCGCTTCCGCTGGCACCTCCAGGTCCACGGCCCCGACGGCGAAAGGCTCCGCGCCGTCGTCCTCCAGGCCACCGCCGGGCTCCGTACCCCAGACGACGTCGCCTGGATTATCGACGTCGATCCGGTCGAGATGCTGTGACCGCCGTCAACGTCGCTTCCGCGCTGATAGCCCGTGGAAAAAGTCATCCCTGACCTTTTTCCACTCGAGACATCCGCCGCATCCGGCGGCGGGAGCTTTATCCACGGCCGGCCGGCGGGGTACGATTCAGACGGAGACGTCGCCTGCCATGTCCTACCGTTCCTTCACCGACATCCTGGGGGAGACGAGCCTCGAGCGGAAGTGCCGCTTCCTGTTCGGCTTCTGCCTCCTCGTGCTGATCACGGGCAGCTTCTGGTGGTATGGCAGCCTCACCGAGCAACTCGTCTACGCGACGACCCGGAGCACCGGGCGCCATCTCGTCGACGCGATCATGGTTCAGTCGCACTGGAACACCTGGGAAACCAATCCCCAGTTCTCCGGAATGATCGAATCGGTGGGGCGCGACTTCCAGAGCGAGCCCTACCAGTGGCAGGTGCTCGATCCGCGGGCCGGGCCCGAGGAGCGCCACGCAGAGGGCTATTCGCGACTCGACGAGGCGGTTCTCGATTACTTCGAGGATCATCCGCCTAC
>JBAWVV010000640.1:0-2321 GCA_037147115.1 Planctomycetia bacterium
GAGAAGTGCCGCCACCGTCGGAACCTCAGCGATGCGCCGGGCGAACTCCAGGGTCTTGTCGCTGAGCTCGTCTTCGGGGAAGACTTTCGACACCATTCCGAGTTGGTAGGCCTCGTCGACGGTGAGTGCATCGCCGGTGAGCATGAGTTCCTTGGTCTTGCGTGGGCCGAACTCCCATGGGTGGGCGAAGTACTCGACACCGCACATACCGAGTCGGGTGCCGACGACGTCGGCGAAGCGAGTCTTCTCGCCGGCCACGATGAGGTCGCACGCCCACATCAGCATCAGGGCGGCGGCGTACACATCGCCATGAACCTGAGCAACGGTAATCTTGCGGAGGTTGCGCCAGCGGCGAGTGTTCTCGAAGAAGTAGTGCCACTCCTGCAGCATCAGGCGCTCTGCGCTCTCCCGGGTGCCGCCGTTGACCCGAAGGCTCGGGTGCTGATCGGGACCCGGCGCCCACTCGGCCTGCGCCACACTCGAACCCATATCGTGCCCAGCGGAGAACATCGGGCCGTTGGCGCCGAGGATGACGACCCGCACGTCGTCGTTAGCCTCGGCCCGCAGGAATGCTTCATTGAGTTCCACGAGCATGCCGCGGTTCTGCGCGTTTCGGGCTTCGGGTCGGTTGAGCATGATGCGGGCGATACGCCCCTCGTCGAGTTCCTCGTAGGTGATGAAGCGGTAGTCCTGTGGCATGGCGGCAGTCTAATCAGGCGAGATCGACCACTGCGATGAAAGGGCGTATTCCGACAGATACTTCGTCGAGCTCCAGCCGCCGTCGACGACGATGGTCTGACCGTTGATGAAGCTGCCGCCCGGCGAGCAGAGGAACGCCACCGTGCTGGCGATGTCGTCGACCTGACCCAATCGCGGATACGGGGTCATCTCGGTGTTGAGTTTACCGAACCGTTCATCGGAGAGCCGGTGCTCGACCATCGGGGTCATCGTGACTCCCGGCGCCACGGCGTTGCACCGGATCCCTTGTGCGCCATACTGACACGCGGTATGACGTGTCAACGCCGTCAAGCCCCCCTTGGCCGCGGAGTAGGCGCCGCCGCGAAGCCCGCCGATGACGGCGAAGGTGGAAGTGATGTTGATGATGGCCGAGCCGGGCCGCATATGCGGCAGGACATCGCGGGTCAGCCGGAACGGCGCTCGAAGCATGAGATCCAGAAAATAATCCAGGGTTTCGTCATCGGTTTCGTGCAGCGGTTTGGGGCTGCCCACGCCGGCGTTGTTGACCAGGACGTCGACCCGACCCCATCGGGACACAGCGAGGTCCACGATCCGCTGCGAGGCGTCGTCCTCGGTCAGGTCGACGGACACCGTCGCCACTCGGTCAGGATCGCCGACCGCTTCAACCAGGGCTGCGAGCCGGTCGGGGTCCCGTCCGGTGCCGACGATGGCCATTCCTGCCTCCGCGAGCCTTGTCGCACAGCCGAAGCCGATCCCACTGCTGGCCCCGGTGACGATCGCTACCTGTACGTCACCTGTTCCCCTGTCACCCATCAGCCTGTCACCCATCAGCCTGTCGCCCGCCCGCCTCGACCAGCCTCGCTCGAATCTGATGTTTCAGGACTTTCCCCGCGTCGTTTTTGGGCAACGCGTCCCAGACGAGCACCCGTTCGGGAGCCTTGAACGCGGCGACGCCACGTTCTTTGAGAAAGGCGCGCAGTTGGCCCACGTCGGGTCCCGGGAGAGCATCGGTAACGACGACCGCGCAGGCCTGCTCACCGGTTCGCGGGTCGGGGAGGCCGACGACGGCGATCTCGGTGATGCCGGGATAGCCGATGAGGATGTCCTCGACCTCCTTCGGCGAGATGTTCTCACCATTGCGGATGATGATGTCTTTGATGCGGCCGGACACAACCAGGTAATCGCCGTCGACCCAGTTCCCGAGATCGCCGGTCCGGAAAAAGCCCTCGGCGTCGAAAGCGTCGGTGTCGTCCTCGGGATGCAGATAGCCGAGAAGCATCTGCGGGCCGCGGGCACGGATCTCCCCGGCGCAGATCTCATCGGCGCTATGCGGCCCGGCGGGATGATCGATGACCTTGATCGTGGCAATTCCGGCCCGACCGTCGGTGTCGGCGGCGTGGTCGGTGTCCGCCCGATCCTGCACGCCGACGGTGGTCACCGGAACCTCCGTCGAGCCGTACACCCGGCTGACAACGGCGTGATCGAAGTAGTCTGCCGCTCGCCGGATCAGCGACGGCGGCACTGAGGCGCCACCACAGATGAACACCTTCAGGTCGGGCAGACGGGTTCCGGCGCGCTGTGCAGCGGCCAGGATCTGCTCCAGGAATGGCGTGGCACCGGCC
>JBAWVV010000641.1:0-2306 GCA_037147115.1 Planctomycetia bacterium
CTGACCAACAACGGCATCCCCTACGTCGGGGGCGTCCCGGTCAGTACTGAGTCGGTTCAGTCCAAGGTGAGCTTCCAATTCAGCGGTGGTACCTGGGGCGCGGCGTTGGGATTGGGCGAGTACGCCATCCGGACACTGCACGCCCGCAAGATCGCAATGATCTACACCGACTTCGGACCGATCGCCAACTCCGCCAAGCTTGCCGCGAGCGTGTTCGAACGTCACGGCGCCCAGGTCACTCTGGTGAGTGTGAGCGCCATCAACCCCGACCTGGTGACCGCTATGAATCAGGCCGCCCAGTCATCGCCCGACGCGATTATCGCATTGACCGCGGACACGGGATGCAAGCCGGCGATGCTCACGGCCAAGCAGATCGGAATCAAAGTCCCGCTCATGTACACGGGCGCCTGCGCAGCAACGGACATTCTCAGCAGCCTCGGATCGGCGGCAAACAATTCCATCTTCAATGTGGAGGCCGATCTGAACCGGTCGAGTCCCGACAATGTCCTCTACCACGACATCGTGGACCACTACGGCCCCAAGTACGGCTACCAGTGGCAGAGCGCCGGAACCGTGAGTTTCCGGTCACTTATCAACCTCTACGTTGTTATGCGCCGCCTCGGGGTGGACAAGATTACTCCGACCGCAATTGCCGGGATGTTCAGGAGCGCAAAGGACCAACCCAGCTTCTTCGGCCATCCCTATACGTGCAACGGACACCAACTCAACGGCTACCCCGCCATGTGCTCACCCCAACAGTCGCTGGCGGTGTACAAGAACGGATCCATCAAACAACTCACCGGCTGGATCGACGTCGGCAGCTTCGCCCGCTGAGTCGACCGATCGAAGGTTCACCCCGTGGCTCACTATCTCCAGCTATCGCTGACCGGTCTTGGGGCTGGAGCTGTGGTGGCGGTACTGGCCATCGGGCTGGTGCTCACCTTCCGGGCGTCAAACGTGGTCAACCTCGCTCACGCCGCCATGGGCACCTACATCGCGTATGTCTACTACGGCCTGCGGAACTTCAATGTGGCCAGCACCCAGAAGGGTGGCAACTTGGTGCTTCCGGTCTTCGGAGTACCCGGCGTCGTGCACTTGATCGACCGCCCTACCGTTGTCACCGCCCTGGCAATTGCCTTGGTGGTGGCAGCGCTTGTCGGCGCGCTCGTCTACTTACTGGTCTTTCGGGCACTGCGCAACGCCCCGCCGCTTGCTCGGCTCGTGGCTTCACTGGGCCTGTTCCTCTACTTGCAGGCGGTCATGGAGTTACGGGCACATGACATCGGTGCCGGTGCCGCCACACTGCCGCTGACCTCCCTGTTGCCGAACGGTGTCGTGCGACTCGGAAGCGTTGTGGTACCCACCGCCAGCTTCGTACTGGCCGGACTCGCGGTGACGGTGGCGGTCGTCCTCGGTGCGGTGTTCCGATACACGCGCTTCGGCCTGTCAACCCGAGCTGCAGCCGAGAGCGAGAAGGGAGCGATCCTGATCGGGGTGTCGCCTGACCGCGTGGGCCTTCTGAACTGGATCATCGCCTCGGTGCTTGCCGGTGGGGCCATGATCTTCGTCGCCGGCATCACGAGCCAGCTCAACCCGACACAATCCAGCCTGCTGGTGGTTCCCGCCCTTGCCGCCGCCCTCCTGGCCGCGGCCGCGGGCTGCACCGTGCGCGACGAGCAAGCGACGAACAGCGGCGATGGCCGATGGTGGGCCGCGGCCCCGTCCCGACCGACCGGCGGCCTGATCGGCGGTGGGGCCGTCGCTCCGCTCGCGACCCCCGCCATCGACTACGTCGACGGATACGAGACGGGCTCACGGCGTGCCATGGAGTCGGGCCTGCCGATGCTCGTGGTCTTTCGGGCGGCCTGGTGCCGCTGGAGCGGCGAACTCGTGCAGGCCGCGGTGGCCGACCCGCGGGTCGTGCGGCTCTCGCGACGCTTCATCTGCATGGCCGTCGATGCCGACCGTCATGCCGACGCCTGCCGACAGTTTGGCGTTCAGGCATTCCCCACGGTGATCATTCTCGACGCCACCGGCACGGAGCGGTTCCGGTCCACCGGTTCGGCCGCCTCGGTGCACATCGCCACGGCCATGAGCGAGGTTCTGACCGATCAACCTCGGCCCCGCCGCATCGCAGCCGGGCAGAGCGGTCCCGCGCGGTAGTGGTACAAGCCGACCGGCCGTAAGGCCGCGGGCGAACCACGCTAGACGCAGCCCTCTCCTGGCCGCACCCCACGCCTCACAGCGTTGGGCTTGTACGTGTGAAAGCCGACCGGCCGTAAGGCCGCGGGCGAACCACGCTAGAC
>JBAWVV010000642.1:0-2302 GCA_037147115.1 Planctomycetia bacterium
GCCCTCGCCGCCCCGCAAACCGCGCCCGTCAGACGTTCAGCGGGAGGCGAGCAGGTCGGCGGCGCGGGCGGAGGACAGCCGTCTCCTCGGGGAGAGAGAAGCCGCGGGGGAGTTCTATCCAGAGGGCATTCAGCGAAAGATTGACGTCGAGGAGAAAGAGGCCAAGCGAGAGGAGGAGCGTAAGGAGGCAGGCGATCAAGAGACCGACTGCCGCCGAGGCAACGTCGACTTTCGCGACCGATCCCATCACGAGCACGACCATCAACAACACCGCTAGCAACACACTCCCCGCCGCCGTGCCAACACATCCCCGCAAAAACCTTGCCCGCTGGGAGAGCACATAAAGCTGGCGGCGGGCATCGGCCCGGCCGGAGCCGGAAGGCACCGAGGCCGAGAGGGCGATGCTCCGGGCCCGGTCGACTACCGTGGCAAACCGCTGCGACATGCACAAAAGCAGCAGTCCGACCCCCGAAACAAGCGTCGCCGGGGCGATCGCCATCTGGAGGATCGGGAGAAGTTCGGAGAGCGTCATCGCATTGCCCGCCCGACGAAGCGGACGGCCCTGGGATGGAAAAACTCTAGGCTGCCCACGCAGAGGGACCAGCCGATGGGGGAGCCAATCTTGAAGCGACTCACCCACCAAGATGACCGTATGGCGCGAGTCGCCGTAACAGCCAGGGAGCCGAAGGTGGGAGCCGGGCGGCGGCGGGGCCCCCCGATCGGCGGCAGAACCGGTAGATCGGCGTCAAAAGAGCCAGTCGGTGGAGAGAAACGACGAGCGGTGGGAGAGAACGATGTCGCCGAAGATCGCCCGGTTTTCCGGCGTGTCCTTCGCTGCCGCCATGCTCCGGATTGAGAAAGCCCGCAGGGCGTCGCTCACCGAGAGCGTCCCCTCGGCGCTGTCCTTCCGTCCGGTGAAGGGGAAAACGTCTGGCCCCCGTTGGCACTGGCTGTTGAGGTTCACCCGGCAGACCTGATTGGCCAGGCCATCGACGAGCACCGCCACCTCCTCAGGATCGCGCGAGAAAATCGACGCCTGCTGGCCATGATCGGCATCGCGGATCCACTGCAGCGGCTCTTCAATGTCGTCGTAGACCGCGATCGGCACCACCGGCCCGAACTGCTCCTCCTGCCACAGCCGCATCCCCGGCGTGATCGGCCCCACGACCGCCGGGAAGAACGTCGTGGCATCGAGCCTGCCGGCGCGGGCGTTGAGCACCCGGGCCCCCTTCGCTACCGCATCGGCGACCAAGCCCGCCATCCGCTCCGGAGCCTCGGACTCCGGCAGCGGCGTCACGCCGACCCCCTTCGTCCACGGGGAGCCGACGACGAGCCGGTCGACGGCGGCGGCAAACGACTGGGTGAATGGGGCAAACACCGACCGGGCGACGGCGAGGAGCTTGAGCGCCGTGCAGCGCTGGCCGTTGAAGGCAAGGCTCCCGGCGAGGCATTCGCGGACGGCCGCGTCGAGATCGGCCGAAGGGGTCACGATGGCGACATTTTTCGCCTCGAGCCCCAGCACGCAGCGCATCCGATGGGGCTTGGGATGATCGCGGCGGATCGTGTCGGCCGCCTTGCTTGTGCCAATGAAGGCGAGAACGTCGATACTGCCGGAAGCGACCAGCGGGCTGACGACCGTTCGCCCCTGGCCGTAGATCGAGTTGACGACGCCGGCGGGAAAGGCATCGGCGAACGGAGCGAGGAGCGGCTCGAGGAGGAGGACGCCGTACTTCGCCGGCTTGAAGATCACCGGGTTGCCCATGACAAGCGCGGGGATGAGCGTCGTGAAGGTTTCGTTGAGGGGGTAGTTGTAGGGGCCCATGCAGAGCGTGACGCCCAAGGGGGCGCGGCGCACCTGAGCCACGATCCCCTCCACCTGCTGGAAGCGCGAGCCGGCCCGGTCGAGCTCCTTGACCGCCGCGAGCGTGTCGCGGACATAGGCGACGGTGCGGTCAAACTCCTTCTCGCTGTCGGGGCGGCTCTTGCCGATCTCCCAGACAAGCGTCTCGACGACCCGCTCGCGGACGGCAATCATCAGGCCGAGAAACCGCTCCACGCAGCCGATCCGCGCGGCCACTGTCATCGTCGGCCAGACCCCACGCCCCTTTCCCCAGGCGGCCGCGGCGGCAGCAAGCGCTTCGAGGGCCTCAGGCTCTCCCAGCAGCGGGAACGACCCCAGCGGCGTCGGCTCCCCGGCGGTGAGCACCGGTGAGACGACCTCGCGCACTGGCCCGTCCCAGTGCCGCAGTTTCCCGCCGACGAGCCATTGCCGCTGGTGGATGGGAGACGGGGGGGCCGGGAG
>JBAWVV010000643.1:0-2296 GCA_037147115.1 Planctomycetia bacterium
AGCCGATTCGCCGGCGATGATGCGCGACCGGATCGCGGCATTGCGCCACGCCAAGCGAGCGGCAAACCCCAATTCCTCCGGGGTCTTCCTCCAGGCTCCGGCGTCGCGGAGTTGCTCGACTGCTGCTGCGATCCGTTCCGAGGGGTCGGCGTCGGGATGGCATTCGGCATGGTACTCGCGGAGAAACTGGGCCGCCTGTTCCTCCGGAGGGAGTGTCGAGCCAATCGGGAGCGGCTCTCCGACCGGGTGTCGGGGCTTGAACCCGCGAACCCGCCACTGCCCCGGATTGAGACGGGATCCCTCGCCACGGTTGGGATGATGAAAACTCTCCGCGTGCAACTCGACACCGGGGAGGCGGCGGAGCGCATCGAGCATGGTGATGTTGAACGCCGCCGGGCCGCAGACGATCACGTCGCAGGGCCCGACAGCCGTAAGCTGGGCTGCCACATCGGCCGGATCGAGCCGACCGGACGTCGCGGTGTCGTGCTCGATCAGCTCGATGAGGGGATCTGCAGCGGCGTCGCGCAGTTCCTGGAGAAAGGGGGCGGCGGCGGCAGATCGATAGCTGTAGATCACCCGGAGGTTGCGCTGGCCGCGGCAGCCGCGGACCCCCGCCACGGCGGGCGTCACGCCGATGCCCGCTACCACATACACAAGCGGCTTCGCATCGGTCGGCGACGGGCAGACCGTCCCTTCCGGCCGAGAGACCCGCACGACGGTCCCGGGCGGCGCCTGGCTGATCCAATTCGAGAACAGTCCGTCGGTCTCGATTTTGACTCCCAACTCCCAGCGCTGTTCGGCGGCGGAGATCAACGTGTAGGGCCGGCCGACCCATCGCCCGTCGATGAGCGCCTCGATGCGGGCGTGCTGCCCGGGCCGTCCTTTCGGTAGGCCAGCATCGCCCGCCGGGGTGAGCGTTGCCAGGAGGCTGCCGACCGCCAGTGGCGCGGTCTGGAGGCGACAGAGTTGCCCCTCGCTCTGCTCAATGATCGCCTTCAATCGGCCCCGACAGCCGCCGCACACCGTGCCGGCGCCGGTGCGCCGCATGAGGTCTTCGACGGTCGAAGCGCCCTGGGCGGCAGCGCGAAGGGTGGCGGACGTGGTGTTGGTGCATCCGCACACCACTTCCGCGCCGGCCGAGACGCGGATCGTGGCGTCTTCGACGAGAAACTCGCCGGTGGCCTGGAAGGCATCGATCTGCAACGGGGTCAGCGATTGGCCGCGGAACAACAGGCCCATCGCCTCCGGCAGCTGGCTCCAGTCTTGCGGTGCGGCCACCCCGAGCAGCTGGCCCGACTTCTCCTCGAGCACGAGGACCGATCTCCCATCGGGCGAGGTGATCGTGGCGTTGGCTTCGGTCATCGAGTCGACAGAGCCGGCGATCGTCAGCTGTTGTTGCGGATACTGCCGCACCCGGACGCTGGCGCCGCGCTCGAGTTGGTGCTGGGAAACAATGCAGGGCGTACCGCCGCTTGTCTCCAGATGACGCTTCACCGAGCCGATCCTGGGCATGTCCTCCATGATCGACAGGGACACGAGCATCTGATCGATCGCGGTTGAATTGGCCCGGCAGATCCGCAGGGCCTCGGCATCGAGCTCGAGCAGCTCGGTCGCCACTCTGGCGACCGCGTTTACCTGATGACACTTCCGATCCAGCAGCGTGCGTTCCCCGACGAGCATCCCAGCGCCTGCCGATTCGTGGGGCATCGGGCAACCAGGATGGAAGAACTGCAGGTCGCCGGAAAGGATGAAGAAGGCGCTCTTCACCTGGTCGCCGGCGCTGTACGCCTGCTCGCCCGCTTCGAGGTGGCGAACGCGGGGTTGGGCGCCGCTGTGGCCGTCGGCGAAGCTGGAAAGTTCAGCGGCCAGGATCCTCAACTTGTTGGCCGTCATCGTCCGTGCACCGGCTGCCAGCCGCTGGCGGGTATCGGGGGCCCCGGAGAGCAATTCTCGCAACGGCTCGGCGTCGAGAATGCCGATCACTCCGGGCACGAGGGTGACGATCGTGGCATTGCGAAGGCCACTGCCACTGAGCAGCGACTGTTCACCGACGACGTCCGCCACGGTATCGATCGTGGTCATGAGTTGGATCGCCCCCAGCGCGTTCCGCGCATACACGCCGTAGCGCCCCGAGCAGACGACGAACACATCCTCTCCCTGGTCACCCTCCGCGACCACGACCTCGCCCTCCCCGAGGGTGCGCCAGCGGACGGATTGTTCGGCGGGCGCCAGCTGCTCGTGTGACGCCGTGGGGAAAAGCCGGCGGAGGGCCAGCCTGACGGTCTCTGCATGCAGG
>JBAWVV010000644.1:0-2295 GCA_037147115.1 Planctomycetia bacterium
CGCATGGACGGTACGGCGGGTCGCCGGTTTGCGGCGGCAGGATCGATGGTGATGTCGGCGACTTGGGCGCCGGGTTTGGCCTTGGCTTGTGCGCTGGGCTGGTCGCTTCTCGGTGGGCCCGCGGCGGCCTGGCAGGGGGCGGCTGGGGCTGCAGTTCCCGCGGCCGCGGCACCAGCCGCAAGAAACGCTGCGCCCGCCGCTGGGGCCATCGTCGAAGTCGACGTCGTGGAAGTCGTTGTCATCGAGGCCCCGCCGGCGCCGACAGAGCTCGTTGAAGCGGTCAAGAAGGCGGAAATCGCCACGATCGAGGCCTTCAACAAGGGGGATGCCGCCGCCCTCGCCGCGCTGTTCGCCGAGAAGGGGGAACTGGTCGACGAGAATGGCAACGTGTTTGCCGGCCGCGAGCAGATCACCGGGCTTTTCAAAGCCTTTTTCGAACGCTTTCCCAAGGCCGAGCTGCAGATGGAAGTGACCGGTGTGAGGACGGTCGGCGACAGCCTGGCCATCGAGGAGGGGGTGCGGTTGATCACCGTTCCCGAGACTGATGTCGCCGCGCAGCTCCGCTACACCGCCGTCCGCGACAAGGTGGGGGATTCGTGGCCGATCGCCTCCTACAGCGAGTTTGCCGACGATCCGGCGCCGACGCCGGCCGAGATGCTCTCCGCGGTGGGGTTTCTCGTTGGCGACTGGATTGACGAGAGCCCCGAGGGAAAGACCACGATCAACTACCGGTGGGAAGACGACGGCAATTTCCTCCTCGGCGACTACACGCTTGCCGTTGCCGGGATGAGCGAATCCCGCAGCCATCAGCGGATCGGCTGGGATCCGCTCGAGGGGGTGATCCGCAGCTGGACGTTTGATTCCGACGGTGGCTACAGCACCGGCGAATGGGTGCCGACGGAAGCCGGCTGGGTGATCAAGTCGGATGCCACGATGCCCGATGGCACCACCGGCTCGGCCACCGTGACGGTGACCCCGACCGACGCGGATCACTTTATTGTGCGCTCGAGCGACCGGATCATCGGTGGCGTCGACGAGCCGGAGTTTGAGCTCACGGTGGCCCGCCGGCCGCCGCAGCCCGAAGCGGCGCTTCCGGGCGGCGAGGTGAAGCCGGCCGCTCCTCCTGCCGCTGAGGCCCCGAAGGCGGTTCCAGCGCAGCCTGCCCCCGCCGCGAAGCCGGCTGCGGCGCCTGCGATTCCGGCCGTCAAGATCGTGCCGGCCGCGCCATCTACCCCGCCGCCAGCAGTCCCGGTGCCCGCTGCCGTCAAGCCGGCCGCACCGGCTCCGGTCGGCGGAGTGAAGCCCGCGGTCCCCGGCGTTCCTGCCGTGCCGGCGTCGCCGGTCGTCCCCGGCAAGCCGCTGGCGAAGTAAGTCGTTGCCCGTGTGGCGTGGCCAGTGGCTGAGGGTCACTGGCCACGCCCAATTTCCACGAACCATCCCGGGATTTCATCCCAACTTCAAAGGTGCTTTTCGAATGCGCGCGATCCTTGCGTGTGCCTGTGCGGTGCTCCTCGTGGCGGCGATCCCGCTCGTGGTTGAAGGCGGGCCGCCGATGGGGAGAGTGGGGGGCGGCGGTGCCCGATCGGCCGCTCCCGCGGGCCGGCCGCAGATGTCGCGGCCGGCTCCGCAAATGCAGCGGCCCGCGCAGCAAATGCAGCGGCCACAGATGAACATGCAGCGGCCGGCTCCGCAGATGCAGCGGCCGAGCCCGCAGATGAACATGCAACGCCCCAACATGGGGCAGGCGATGCAGCGGCCGAGCCCGCAGATGCAGCGGCCGCAGATGCCGCAGATGAACGCGCAGCGGCCGAACATGGGGCAGGCGATGCAGCGCCCCGCGCCCGGCGGCATGCAGGGAATGCAAGGGATGCAGCGCCCTGCCACGCAGCCCAATTTCCAGCGCCCCGGCATGGGCAACAACATGGCTCGCCCCTCGTTTCCAAGCGCCGCCAACCGTCCGGCCCCGCAGATCGGCCAGATGGGCGGCGGGATCGGCCGGCCCGGCATGGGGGGCGTCGGCGGCGCCGGAATGACGCGGCCTTCCCCGCAACCCGGAAATCTCGGTGGGCTTAATCGTCCCTCACCGCAGCCGGGAAATCTCGGCGGGCTCAGTCGGCCTGGCGGTCTTGGTGGCGGCGCGGCCGGACTGCCGGGCCAACTCGGCGGGCGGCCCGGTGGGCTCGGCGGCGCAGGCACGCTTCCCGGCCAGCTTGGCGGCGGCTCGGCGAGCCGTCCTGGTGGCGGCTTTGCCAATCGGCCCGCGCCGTCGTTTCGTCCCGGCCAGATCGGTGGTGC
>JBAWVV010000645.1:0-2294 GCA_037147115.1 Planctomycetia bacterium
GGCCGAGCTTCATGAGGCGGGCCTTGGCGTCGGCCCATGTCGCCACGGTCGCACGCCCGTCCTCGAGCCTTCGCGATCTTTCCTCGAGAATGTGGCGATGCCACTCGGGGGATGGCACGTCCCCGGGATGAGCGCACAGGCTCTGCCAGACACTCTCCAGAAGCCGTACCTTTTCGGCAACGGACATTGATTCAATTGCCAACTCGACCGTCATGGTTGCCTCCGTGTGATCTTCCTAACTGTAGCCAGTCGCTTTCCCCAGCACCTGCCCGCGGCTCTTCTGGCGGCCCGACGAGACGCTTGCCCGCGGTAACTTCGCCCCCTCACGCCAAGACCTCCCGCACAACATGGCCGTGGACGTCCGTCAGTCTCCGGTCGACGCCGGCGGTGCGGAAGGTGAGGCGGGTGTGGTCGATGCCCAGCAGATGGAGGATCGTTGCCTGGAGATCGTGGACGGTCGTTGTGCCGGTGGCCGTTTGGTAGCCGAGCTCGTCGCTCTCGCCGTGCGTGGCGCCCGCTTTCACGCCGGCGCCGACGAGCCAGGTGACGAACGTGCCGCCGTTGTGGTCGCGGCCGTCGCCCCCTTGCGCGAATGGCGTGCGGCCGAACTCGGTTGTCCAGATCACGAGCGTGTCGGAGAGGAGGCCGCGGTCGCGGAGATCGTCGAGGAGGGCGCCGATCGGCTCATCGACGCTCTTGGCCATCGGCGGCAGCTCGCGGGAAATGCTGCCGTGGTTGTCCCAGTTGTCGACCGCCCCCTGGGGGCCGCTCCACACCTGCACGAACCGCGTGCCACGCTCAATCAGCCTTCGGGCCATCAGGCAGCGCTTGCCGAAGTCGGCCGTCTCCTTCTGCTCCAAGCCATAGGCGGCAATCGTCGCCGCGGTCTCCCCCGCGAGGTCGAAGGTGGCCGGCGCCGAGAGCTGCATCCGGGCGGCGAGCTCACCCGAGGCGATCCGGGCTTCGAGCTGGGTGTCGAGGGGGCGGGCGGCGGCATGGCGGCGATTGAGCCGGCTGATCGCAGCGAGCGTGTCGCGATCGGCATCGCCCCGGGCAAACGGGAAGGCGTCGGCGGCGAAAATGTCTGGAATCGGCTCGGGCCGGCCGAGATCGACGACGGTCCCCTGATGGCGGGCGGGCAAAAAGCCCGCGGAAAAGTTCCCCTTCTGGTTGTAAGGGAGGCCACGCGGGTCGGGGAGAACGACGAACTCGGGAAGGTCGTCGACGATCCGCCCCAGGCCATACGACACCCAGGCGCCGAGGCAAGGAAACCCGGGGATCATGAACCCGGTGTTCATCATGTAGCTGGCCGGGCCATGGACATTCGTCGTCGTCTTCATCGCCATCAGGAACGCCATCCGATCGACTCGCTCGGCCTGACAGGGGAACATGCTGCTCACCCATCGCCCCGTCTCGCCATGCCGGGCAAACGGGAACGGGCTCTTCAAGACGTTGCCGGCCGGGCCTGTAAAGCCTTCCGGCTTTTCTTTCGGCCCGAGCGCCTCGCCGTGATGTTTCTCGAGGGCCGGCTTGAAATCAAACGTGTCCATCGGGCTCGCGCCGCCGTTCATGAACAGCTGGATGACGCGGCGGACCTTCGCCGGATGATGGAGACCACCGAGTGGCCAAGACGGATCGGCGACCGCTGCACCGTCGGCTCCTCTCCTCCCCTCCCCTCCTCTCTCCTCCCCCGCGAGAAGATGCGCACGCGCCACCGACCCGAAGCCGCCGCCGGCAGCAGCGAGGAGATCACGGCGTGAAGGGAGCAGCACGCTCATGGCGAAAACCAAATCCTTTCCACAACATCACAGCCGGAAAACAACCCCACCTCGAATCACCTCAAGCAACCCGGGAGGGATTGCCCATGCCCTGTCGCCGGACGTTCGCTCCGGCCCTCCGGGGCCTCCACTCACTCGATGCCGCCTGCGCTTCGCCATCCATGGCTCCGCTTGCCGGCAACGCCGGCTCCCAGGGCACGGGCAACCCCTCCCTACCCCAGCGGCTGCGAAACCAAACCGACTCTCCGTGACGTCGTTCATGTTGGTCGGTTGTCGTTCAGTCCACGAACAAAAAGTCATCGGCGTTGAACAGCGCCCGGGCGACCGCTTCGAGGCCGTGGCGATTTGCCAAGTCGACAAGTTCAGCTGTCTCTTCCGAGGTCGGATGGCGCTGCCAGGTCCACTGCACCATCCGCCCGATCTTCGCTTGGAGCGTATCGGCGGCGGGGTCTGGGGCGGCCGCTTCGGCGCGGCGGGCGAGATGCTGGGCGTGGTGGAGCACGAAGCGATTGTTGG
>JBAWVV010000646.1:0-2256 GCA_037147115.1 Planctomycetia bacterium
GCCGGAGCCGGTGTCGCGGAGGAAGCCGCGCCGGTCGAGGAGCCGCATGCCGGGAAGGGAGAGAGGGGATGGCATGGGGCGTCTCGGCAAAGGAGGCGGTGGCACGATTGATCATCAAAATTGTCCCCAGGATCGTGGCCCGGATGCAAGGCGACGCTGGCTAGACTCGTGTGCCGATCCTCCGCCGCTCTCTCAATCAAAAATCAAGAAATGGCTCCGGGAGAAGAACCGATGCGTCGGCCTCGCGTTTTGTGCTTGTTTGTGGCATGTGTCGCCGGGCTTCTTGTCGCCGGGGCGATCCCTGGCACGATCTCGAGCGCCCGGGCGGCCGACGCGGCGGCATCGGCGCAGGCCCTGGAATCGCTCCGTGGGGCCCTTGCCGAGCCCGGGGCGACGCTTGAAAGCGTGGCCAAGGAAGCCTGGGCGGACTCGCCGCTGACGAAAGCCGATGCCCTCGCCGCCCGCGATCTCCTTTGGGAAGCCCACCGGGCGGCGAAGCGCGCTGCGTGCCAAGCCGAGATCGAGGCCCGCGAGCTCCGCGACGGCGACCTCGTCATGCCCTTCTTCATGAAGACCTTCGGCGTGAAGCCCGCCAGCGGCCATTCCCTCTGGATCTCGCTCCATGGCGGCGGCGGGGCTCCGGCCCGCGTCAACGATCAGCAGTGGGAAAACCAGAAAAAGCTCTACACGCTCGAGGAGGGGATCTCCATTGCCCCCCGGGCCCCAACGAACACCTGGAATCTCTGGCACGAAGCCCACATCGACCGCCTCTTCCACCGGCTCATCGAGGATCTGGTAATCACGGGCGAAGTCGATCCGAATCGCGTCTACGTCCTTGGCTATTCGGCCGGCGGCGATGGCGTCTATCAGCTCGCCCCCCGGATGGCCGACCACTGGGCGGCGGCGGCAATGATGGCGGGCCATCCCAACGGCG
Source organism: Planctomycetia bacterium (assembly GCA_037147115.1). GTDB lineage: Bacteria > Planctomycetota > Planctomycetia > Pirellulales > UBA1268 > QWOP01. Next base: position 935 of record JBAWVV010000646.1, read on the forward strand.
TCTCGCTTGAGCCGGTGCGGAATGTCCCCTTCGCGCTCCAGGTGGGCGCCCTCGACACCGCCTACGACCGGGCCAAGATCGGCGCCGACTACGGCCGAGCCTTGGAAGCTTTTCATGCGGCCGACCCGCGCGGCTATGAGACCTTCGTGAAGATCCACGAAGGGAAGGGGCACTGGATGGACCGCGACGACGCCGCCGCCCTCCCCTGGATGGCGAAGCAGATCCGCAATCCGGTCCCCGACCGGGTCGTCTGGCAGCCAACCGCCGCCTCGCGCGCGACCTCCTCATGGCTCGCCCTCCCCGCCGACGCCCCCCGGGCCGGCGGGATCATTGATGCCCGCATCGACGGGCAGGTTATCGATATCCTTCGCGCTGAGGGAATCGAAACGCTTCTCATCCGGCTCGACGATCGGCTGATCGACTGCGACCGCCCCGTGACGATCCGCTTCGGTGACCGCGTCCTCCACGACGGGCCGGTGACGCGGTCGATCAAGACGCTCGCCCGGACCCTCGCCGACCGCGGCGATCCGGAGCTTCTCTTTCCCGCCGAAATCGCTGTTGCGATCCCGGCGAGCAGATAGGGAAACGGCTGTCACCGCAGCGGTGAGGGGGACGACCACAATCGGCGACCAACTGCTTTCGTTCAGCGAGCTGAGTGGCCGGTTGACGTTTACAAGCTCCGGCGGCTCCGTCCCTGAGATCGACCCCGCCATGGGCACCAGCGCCCTGTCGCTCGTTGCCGGGGTGCTTGCGATGCTCGAGCAGCGGCGGCGGCGGGCCGCCAATGCCACCCTGCCAGCGTGAGCGTCAACGCCTGACACGAAGGACTTCCGACGCGTCCTCCGAGGGCGCGTCAAACTCTGGAGCTATGGAGAGCACGGAACCCTTCATCGTCCCTAGCTGGCGGGCTTTCTTGGAGGCGACAGCGGGGGCGGGGACGAGGCGGGCGACCGGTTGGTCGTTCTCCGTGATCACGATCTCTTCCCCGGGGGACAGTCGATGGATCAGATCGGTGAGCCTCGACTGAGCCTCTTGAATTGTGACGGTTGTCATCGCTCGATCTCCTCGTTCTCTCTGTGTGCAGCCCGTGGATTGAGTCATCGCAGGATGCATCACGTCGCCCCGTCACGGCCTGCCATTTTGCGAGCCTTGGCCTGGAGGATCGCGATGAAGGTGCCGGCCGCCACGCACGACTCGTATTCCTCGCGCTCCGCCATCGTCAGTGATCCCAGCGATGACTTGCTGGCAAGGAGTTGCATCCGAGCGCTCGCCTCGGGAGAAGCGCGAAGGTCGATGACACGTCGGGCCACTTCGGGCGTCAT
>JBAWVV010000647.1:0-2247 GCA_037147115.1 Planctomycetia bacterium
GCTCCAACGGCATCTGGTACGCGACAGGCATCTTCATGAAGTAGGGAAATCCCTTTCCGCTTACATCATCGCCCGTTCGGTCGCCGGTAGGACGAAGATCTTGCCGTCGCCCATGCGGCCGGTGCGAGCCACCTCCACGATCCGGTCGATCACCTCGTCGACACGGGCATCGTCGACCCACAGCTGGATCTCCACCTTCGGCAGAAATGCCAGGGCGTAGTCGCTCTCGCCGTACTGGTCGAGGTAGCTCTTCTGCCTGCCGAAGCCCTTCACCTCGCGAACCGTGCAGGCCTCCAGCGGCGCGAACTTGAGCGCCTCGAGCACCCGCTCGGCGAGGAACGGCTTCACAATGGCGATGACTTCTTTCATGGCTTTACGTTCACCGCAATGGGGATCAGCGAAACCGCTCTGTCCCTTGCTTGCGCTGCGGGCTTGGATGAACACGGGACGCCCGGCGCATGACGCCATGTTTTTCGTGTAGTCAGCTGTAGAAGCTCTCGCCGAACAGGTTCAAAGGCGGGCAGGTGGTGACGGTGATGTCGCCCTTCACCTTCGTCTGGCAGGCGAGCCGCATGGTGCTCTCGTTCCCGATATAGGCTAGCGAAACCGCCATACGGGCCGCCTCGAGGATGCCCCGGGGGCTGGTGTTTTCCATCCCTTTCGTGATCAGCACCCGGCAGGTGCCGCACGACCCAAAACCGTGACAGTTGGCAACCGTGTGGATTCCCGGGTAGAGGGCCACGCCCGCGGACAGGGCCTCCTTGCGGAGGTTGGCCCCCTCGGGGACCTGGATTTCCTTTTTTTCGTTCGCGAAGGTAATCGTAGGCATCGGAATTCTCTCGCTTGTGTGGGGTGAATTGTCCGATACTGTAGCCAGCGTGGGACAGTCCTTCCAGCAGACCGGAACGGGGCCATGGCTGAACTCTCAAAATACCAGCAATCGGTCGTCAAGAATTACTACGACAACCTCGATACAGCCCTGCTGCAGCGGCTCGGGGAGCAGGTGACCGACCTCTACCTCGCGGAGGGGAAGAAGCGGGCCAAACTCTGGGAAACCATCGAGAAGTCGCTGGCCAAGTTGGGGGTGCCCAAGAGCCGGATTGCGACGATCGTGAAGTCGGACGACGCCCGCCAACTCGCCACGATCCTGCAGGAACTGCTGGCGAAGGATTGACCACACGGCTGCCGTGCCCCATCCTGTGAGGCTTCCACCCACCGGGAGCCACACGATGAGCACGACCGCGAGCCAGCCGCAGACCGCACCGCCCTGCTCGAGTCGCTGCGCTGGAAAAAGTTTCCGGTGCTCGACGACGGGTTCGTCGCGCTAGTCGACTGCATGGGCGACGACGGCTCCGTCGTGCAGGCCGCCCGGGTCAGCTACGGCGAAGGCACCCGCAAGGTCAGCGACGACCGCCAACTCATCCGCTATCTCCTGCGTCACGCCCACACCACGCCCTTCGAGATGGCGGAGTTGAAGTTCGTGGTGCGTGTGCCGATGGACTGCTGGCGGCAATGGATCCGGCACCGTACGGCCAGCATCAACGAATATTCGACGCGGTATTCGCTGGCAATCGACTCGATGCAGTCAACGCATGACGACGAGTGGCGAAGCCAGGCCGCGAACAACCGCCAGGGTTCGGCCGGCCTCTTGTCGCGGTCGGCTGGCCACAGCCTCACGCAGTCGGAGCAGGAGCTCCAGAGCCTCGCGAGAAAGGTCTACGAGGAGCGGCTGGCGGCGGGCATCGCGAGAGAACAGGCGCGGAAGGATCTGCCCCTCTCCACCTACACCGAAGCCTATTGGAAGATCGATCTCCACAACCTCCTGCACTTCCTGGCGCTGCGAATGGACTCCCACGCCCAGTTGGAGATCCGTCGCTACGCCGAGACGATCGGCCAGCAGATCGTGCAGCCGCTTTTTCCACTCGTGTGGGAGTCATTCGTCGACTACCGGCTGGAGGCGATGCGACTCACGAAGCTCGACCGCGACGTGATCCAGCGGCTCGCCGCCCGGTCGGGAAAGCATGGCCTGCCGGCGAGCCACGCCGATTTTCTGGCGGCCCAAGACCCCTCATGGATCGCCCTGGAGAGATGCCGCGAACGCGACGAATGCCACTCCAAGCTCGTGCAACTCGGTCTGGTACGGCCCGCCGAATCGACCTGATCAACCCGCGACTTTCATTGCCCCTTTCCCTTTCCCCCTTCACATGGCCTCTTCACTTTGCCTCTTGATCTCAACGGGAGACTGAC
>JBAWVV010000648.1:0-2242 GCA_037147115.1 Planctomycetia bacterium
CGGCCTCAACATGACCGTGGCCGGCTCGAAGGACCTGCCGAAGAAGCGGAAGTGAGCGGCCGAGAATCACTTGTCGGCCGGTCGGCCCGCGCTGGAAGGTGTGACGTATTTCCGCAGTAGGTCAGCGAGTGAGCGAGAGAACGCCCACGGCGAGGCGGCCGTCGGTGTGGAAGGGATCGCCACCGCCGTTGGTGCCGCGGAGCTCGCGGTGGAAGCGGTCGACCCAGTAGTAGCCGTGGAGCGTGCCGGCATGGTGGGTGTCGACGAGGAGCTTGTTGCGCTCTCGATCAACCGCAGCGCCAATGCGGTGCGTGATCCCACCCGTTGTCCGGCTGATCTCCACCCGCTCGTCGTAGGTTGCCGCACCGAGCCACAACGGCTCGCCATCCTCATCGACCGCTTCCGACCTCCAGAAGCGGACATGATGGCGCTGCTTGGGGCTTTGCCCCACCGGCTGCTCGAAGGCCAGATCCTGCTTCCTGTCCCACACGAAAAGGTCGCTCACCGGTGCATGTGGATAGGGTTTTTTCAGGACGACGTCGGCGGCGATTTGAATCGACGAGTCGAGCGTGATCGGATCGGCGGCATACCATCCGCCCCGGGCGAGCGCGTGATGGAGCTCCCGATCGGATCCTACGAACGCCACGTTGATCGGATCCCCCGCGTGGCCGCGGCCGGTCTTCGTCCTCCGCGGCGCGCTGGCCAACGCCGGGTGTGGCGCGACGAAGCGGTCGACCGCGGCCGGGGCGTCGGCGGCAGACTCGGTGGCCGGGGCTGGGGGGACACTCGCAGCCTCTCCCGCCACGGCGCTCCTGGAAGGTACGGCCCCGAATGAGAGCGTCACCGCGAGCATCCAGCCAGCAGCAACAAGGGGCGAGCACCGGGCTGTCCATCGGGCCCGCGGCCGGGAGAGGAACGGGATGAACATGTTCATGGGCACCTCCACGGCTGGGGAAAGCGCCCAGAGGGTAGTGCTCTGGCCGCCGTGCCTCAAGCCCGATCGGCGGCCCAACGGGTATGCTCGCAGGGGGTGAGCGACGCGATCGGCGATCCCGATCTCTCCTTGGAAGCCAAATACCGTCATCCCCGCCGGGGCGACAGCGTGGTATCTGAATCTCATCGACGATCGGCCTCGTCGTCAGTGGCGAACACGCCGTGCGGTGAGCGTGGGGACAGGTCAGCGTCGCCAGGTGCGGAACGGTTCGTAGATCCGCACCGAGAGGAGCATCTCGCTGGCCGAGAAGGCGTGGCGGATATCCTCCGTTCCCCGAAAGAAATGTCCCTCGATGCGCGTCACGGGCGTGGTGGTGGCGCCGAGCGCGAAAAACCGGTAGCCGAGGTCGAGTTCGACCCGCTCCGAGAGGGCCCATTTCGCGCCGCAGCCGGCCTGCCAGGCGAAGCTCTGCGTGGTGGCTGGACCACCGAAAAAGAAGTCGGGAGCGATGCCAGTCAGTTGGTAGTGACCGGTCGTACTGTAGGTCGAGCCGCCGGCGCCGATGCCACCACCGAGATAGAGATCGACGTCGTCGGTGACGGAGAGGTCACGCCAGACGTTGACCATCGTCGACCAGCTGTCGGCGGCGACCCATCTCCCACTCCCGGTGGCCAGTGGGATCTTCGTAACGGCCAGGGAGTCCTTGAGCGAGTCGCGGCCACGCCCTTCCACTTCGGCTCTGATCGCGCCGAACGGACGATCGAACGCCATCCCGAGTGCCCCTCCGGCCGTGAACAGCGTCCCGTTGGCACTGCCGCCGGTGTACCTTCCGGCCAAGTCGTCAGTGAGCGTGGCAAACGACGATCCGACGATCCCGGTCACGTAGAACCGCCGCGCGGAGGCGACGTCGACCGATGAAATCGTCTCGGTAATCACCTCTGGGATCACCTCTGGAACAACCCGATCGGCGTCCGATGCGGGGGCGCCCGAGGGCGCGAGGAACGCCAGCCCCATCACCACGCCGAGCCAACCGTGAACGGGCCCTACGGGGCCAAAACGGAGCATGCGTCTGCCTTTCTCACATGGGCCGTCTGGTCCTCTGGAAAGTGATCGTCCGGAGTGAACGCTCCTTTAAAAGGGGTGGGCGTCACGGTGCATCGGAGAACGCAGACCGCCCAGACGAGTGGGAGACGGGGAGGGATAGATCGGCGTTGACGCCGTCCTGCTGACGGCGCCGTGCGTGGGATCAGGAAAGCTTGTCGAGGGCGTCGAGGAGGCTCATCGCCCGCCGCGGGCTCCCGATCATCT
>JBAWVV010000649.1:0-2241 GCA_037147115.1 Planctomycetia bacterium
GAGCCGCGAGCGGCGGATGCGGGCATCGTGGGTCGCGAGCGAAAGCCCTGCTGCCCGGGCCGTTGCTGCGATCAGGCGATCGGCCGGATCCTGATGGAACGATCGCGGCAGCCGATTCATCTCCGCGACGACGGACGGTGTGATCGGCAGGACTTCGACGGCGGCAGGGGAGGCGGCGATCCGCAGCCAGTCGTCCAATCGCTCATCGAGCCGCAATCGCTCCAACTGAACAAGCAGGGCCACTTCCCAGAGACTGATGTCGCAGAGCTTGGGGCGGCGGCCGCTCGGCAGATCGTCGAGGGCCTTCCGTTCCCGGGCCGGGAGCCTGGGATCCCCGATCATCCACCAGATCCAGACGTGGGTGTCGAGGAGCGGAGGCTTCGTCATCGCAGGGCGTCGATGTCAGTTTCTGCGATGACGGGGGCGAACGGGTCGCCAGAGAGTTCACCCCGGCCGCGGAGCGCGAGCCAAGGCTTCGAGTCACGGGCGGCCACGACTCGGGCCACAGGCCGACCCCGTTTGAGGATGACAAGCTCCTCACCGGTCTGGCTGACCTGATCGAGGAGGCGAAGGCATTGGGCCTTGAAGGCACTGGCTGTAATTTCCATGTGACCACTGTACATGACCACTGTACAAAAGGCAAGGCCCGTTTGACAGAATGGCCTGCAGCGTTGCGAGCGCCAGGGGAAAAAACTGGGCCACCGTTCACTTAGCCGGGGCCACCTCGAGGATGACCCGCGCCGAGCACTGGCCGCCGTCGGCGGTGGCCCGCAGATGGACAGTCGTCGTGCGATCGCGCAGCAGGACAGTCCTGCCGCGCGCAACAAATGTTTCGCCTCGATCATCGCCATCGTCGACGCATTCCCCATCACGGGACTCTTCCGGTGGAAGTGCCGTCGGATGTCCTGGAAATCGAAGGACTCCGGGAAGATGGCCGCTCATCACGCGCCGATCCCTGGCCGGTAGTGAACGCCGAATGACGGTGGCTGCGGGGCTACGCGACGAGTTGGCCGTTGACCTTTTTCCGCGTCGGCAGTTCGCCGGCGATGCCGTCGGCCTGAAAGCCGAACGAGATCTCCGCTCCGGCGGCGAGAGTGCCGTTCCAGGCTGCATTTCGAATCACGTAGCGGGTGCCGACATGACTGACGATCTCGGCGTTCCAGATGGTGACGATATTCGCCGCCATGTCGAACTCCATCGTCCAGCCGCTGATCGGCATCGTGCCGCCGTTGGTGATCTTCAGGTCACCGTTGAAGCCCGTGCCCCAGTCGCTGGTCTGCGAGTAGGTCACGGCGATGCCACTGGTCAGGGGCGGATTTGGGGTCGGATTTGGATTCGCAGCGGGTGTGTCATCGTCCACGATCGTGCCGGTGGCGGCCGCCTTGGTGAGCGTGGCATTCGTCGCGCTGAAGAGGATCAGCGAAAGGGTCTCGCTCGATTCGGCCGTGGTATCACGGCTGACGAGCACCGTCACCGGTTTCTGAGTTTCGCCGGGGGCGAACGTGAGCGTGCCGGAAGCGGCCGCATAGTCGCTGCCGACGACCGCAGTGCCGTTGGCCGTGGCATATTGAACCGTCACCGGCTGCGCGCTCGCGGCCGAGAGCGTAACGGTAAAGGTGAGTGGCGTGGTCGTGACCACACTGCCGGTTCCCGAGACGGCCTGAGGATTGCCCTCGGTGATGGAGAGATCGCCGACCGTGATGCCGGGGGTCGGCGTCGGCATGGGCATGGGCATGGGCATGGGCATCGTGCCGTGATCATGGCCACCGGGCTGGGTCTGGCCGATCGATGTCTGGGAGCCGTCGGTGACCTGGCCCACCGGGGCGGTCGGCGTCAGCAGCGATGCCCGGCTGACGAGCGTGAAGTGCTCGGCAGGGTGGTTGAAAGGTATCTCGAGTTGATCCTCCACGATCTGGTCGTGATGGAATTCGACGTTCCCCGGCACGAGCTGGGCCTTGGTCACACCCACGAGCAGGATGCTCTGGTTGGTGGGCAGGACGGAGATCGACAGGCCCTCGGCCGTGTCTGTCACCGAGAGCCGCTCGCGGGTGCCGAAGTAGAGGAAGCTGAGCTTCATCGTGGCGGGATTGAATCCTTCGATCCGCTGCCGGACTCCATATTCGTGCGACCGCACGTAGACCGTGCTGCCATCCCGGGGGCCGATGCCCTGTTCCCAGGAGACCACCCCGCCGATGTCCTGACGCAGGTGCTCGTTCTGGACGACGCCGAAGTTGGCCATCG
>JBAWVV010000650.1:0-2231 GCA_037147115.1 Planctomycetia bacterium
GGATGATGTCGATGCGGCCGGCGATGGGGATGCCAGGCATGGGAGGCGGGGGCGTGACCGTGGCACAACTTGTCCCCGATCAATCGCTCCGCCGCACGGCCTGGCGGCTGGTGACGCTCGCCGACGCGGTCCTCACAGAAGATGGCAAGGGGGGCGTGGCCGCCCTGCTCTCCGGGGATGACAAGGCCGCCAGTCAGGCCTACGCCGAGCTCTATCGGAAGTACGGCCTCGAGCTCGACGAGAAGCGGACCGACGACGTCATCCTCGAAGCGCTCTCTGCCCTCCGCCCTGGCGACGAGGAGGAAGCCGCGACAGCGGCCGAGGAAACCGAAGGGGCTCCGGCGAAGCCTGCCGACGACAACGACCCCTTCGGCAGCAAGTGAATACTGTCCGGCTTGCCGGCTAGGGCCCCGGGGGGCGGCGTTATTTGCCTTCGATATTGAGCGTGTTGGCTCTGTGCTTCACGGCTGCCTCCACAAGCGTGGCCGCGGGGGCGTAGGACCCCCCACTATCGGAACAGGCTTGGCCGGAACAGGCTTGGCGCCACTGCCAAATCCGACGCCGGGCCAGGAGCTCGCTCGAGCGAATCTCCGCGGCACCACCTCGCTGCTGCTGACAAATCCGGCCCCCCGGCGAACCGGTTGGTTGCCGCCGGGAGTGCCGGGTGGAATCAGCGCTGCGGACCGCCCGGCATGCCCTTCATCCCCTTCATCGATTCCATCCCCTTCTTCATCGATTCTTCCGCGCCTTCGAGCCGCTTCTGCTGCACCTCGGCCGTCGGGGGCTTTTCACCACCGCACCCGGTCAGAGAGAGCACAGCCAACGTCATCAGCACGAATTGCGAGGACACCCGACCCATGATTCTTTTCTCCCGTTGAAATCTTGGCTAAAAAAACGAATCCACTTTCCATCCAGCCGGCGGTCGGCCGCTGTCTTGGCAACGCGGCAGCCGCCTGCTTGCCGCCGGTCGCGACCCGATGCCGTTTGCCAACCGAAGCAACCGACAACGACCACGCTCAATCACGGAAGCCGCCCTCCCGATCACGTGAGCGGGAGGGCGGCTGAGCCGCAATCATGTCGATTCATTCCGAGGCGAACCCCGGAATGCGGTCACTCATCGGAGACCGCTTGACCATCGTCGCGCACCGCAAGCAGGGTCATGACCTGCAGATCGATGGTGTCGCTCATGGCTTGAACAGACCCGTCGGCGCGCAGCGTCATGACAGTACCTCCATGGGCGGACGTGAGCGGCGCATTGGCTGGAGACGCATCGGCCCAAGCGCCCCAATCCTTCACACCAGGCTGCCCCAGAACCTTCCCGTTCGGCGGATACCGAAGGGTGACGTTGTTGGTGTGCGGCCCCCAGTCACGCCAGCCGGAGAGGCCACCCATGTGCCAGCCCCAGTTGCGGCCTGGCCGGCGATCTTGGCCTTCGGTACCGGGCGCACCGTACACCAGGGCGCTCATTTCGCCCACCAGGAGGGTCTTCGACAACCCGTCGCTGCACCGTGACATGTTGATCCCGATAATCTGCGGCCCGACTTGGTCGGCGGGAACACCCGCCGTGCCGTTGCCGTAATTGGGGATCATGCCGCGACCGGAGGTGATCCCCCAAGCACCGTCGTCGTTGAACGCCATACCTGCCGTGGACTGAAACGACCCGGTCTTCTGGGGCCCGTACTGCATCGGAGCCGCGCCAGCGATGCCGTAATAATTGGGGGTGAAGTTGTTCCACGGACCGTTGTTGGGGAGCGACGACGACGGGCAGATCAGCATCTTGAGCTTCAGGTCCTGCCACACCGCGGCGTTGCCGTCCCAGCCTGAGCTGAGCACCGCACCACCGTCTTTCGAGCACCACTTGAGCTTCGAGTAGGCGCCCGTTTGTTCCATGAACGGGAGGAGCCGCACCCACTGCGAGTGTCCCCACGTCTCCGCCGAGTAGGGCGTGGCCCACCACGAGGTGCCGGCACCGCCGTTGGGAAAGCCCTGATTGCTGTCATGAAAGTTTTGGAACGAGAGTCCCTGCTGTTTCATGTTGTTCGAGCAACTTGACCGCCTGGCCGACTCACGTGCTGCCTGCACGGCCGGCAGGAGGAGGCCGACGAGGGTGCCGATGATCGCAATGACCACCAGCAGTTCGACGAGCGTAAAACCAGATCGTTTCGATGTGCGCATGGAAGACCCTTCGAGGCAGGAAATGAACAAATGAAGAAAATAATAGAGACGAATGC
>JBAWVV010000651.1:0-2221 GCA_037147115.1 Planctomycetia bacterium
TGTGGCAAATCCCGCACGAGGCCACGTCGATCTCAACGTGCTCATCGCCGAGGGGACCAAGATCGATCTCCACCTTGGCAAGCTTGCCCTTGGGCTCTGTGGCTGCGAGGGCGATGGTCGACACAGGAAATGCTCCGGGGAGGGAAGGGCGATTCATGAAGATAGCAGGCTGTAGATAAAGTGCCCCCCCGGGTCGGTCAGGGATGCCTTTTCCACGGGCTGGGAGAGGGCGGCGCCGGTGAAAGGGGCCCAGGTTGCGAACCAGCACTTGGCGTTATCGCAAAATGCGATTATGATTTCAGGGAGGGATGCCCGCCAGTCGATGAGGACGACATGCACGTCATTTCCAGGTCTCGTCTGCGGTTATTCTGGAAGACGTGCCGGAACCGTGCGGATGCGGAGCGAGCGTTGTCCGCCTGGTACAAGATCGCGTCGAAGGCTGCGTGGGAAAACTTTGCCGGGCTCAAGCAGACGTTTGGTTCGGCGGATCAGGTTGGCAACTGCGTGGTATTCGATGTGGGCAGCAACCGCTACCGTCTGATTGGGCGCGTGCTCTATCCACACAAGCTCTACGTCTTGCGAGTCATGGATCACGAGGAGTACGACAGGGCTCCGTGGGCAAGCCAGTGCGGATGCCATAGCCCACCGCCGAAGAGCCGTACTCCACCCACGAAGCGACCGGCTACTCCACAAAGACACAGGAGGTGAATGATGGTCATCAAGAATCAGCCGTCAGCGATGCCCGACTCCTACTTCGAATTGGTGAGACGGTTCCCGCTGACGCATATCCGTTCTCTCAGGCATTTGGGGCAGGCGATTGCGTTGGTGGATGAGTTGCTCCAAAAACGCCTTGATCGCGGAGCCCAGGAATACCTTGACGCCCTGAGCGATCTGATTGCGATCTATGAAGACGAGCACGCGCCGATTCCAGACGCGTCGGAATCAGACGTGCTGCGGGAACTCATGCGGTCGAGCGGTCACAAGCAGATGGCACTTTCAAAGGCGGTTGGGATTTCGCAGTCAACACTCTCGGCTATTCTGACCGGCGAACGAGAGATGACCAAAAGCCACATGGTTGCTCTCGCCAAGTTCTTCAACGTCCCGCCATCTGTTTTCTTGCCGTCGTGACTTGGGTCTTGGCCCTCGATGATCGGCTTCCCGTCTGAACCCCCCCTCTCTGATGCCAACGCCTTCGTCCGCGTCCCGAAGGGCCCCAGCACCGGCCCAGGCGAGGAGTCGCAGAAAACGAAAAAACCCGCGGCGACCACTGGAGTCACCGCGGGTTCGATCGATTGCGATGAAGATTTCAGACGTGACGCCGAGCAGGACGCTCGGCCCACTCAGCCTGAAAAGGCCACGGATGGCTTTTCAGGCGTAAAGAATGGGCGATATAGGACTCGAACCTATGACCCCTAGCTTGTCGAGCTAGTGCTCTAACCAACTGAGCTAATCGCCCGCGTCGTACCCTTGGAGTGTGGATCCTGAAAACCGTGCCGTCAAGCAAGCCCGGCCGAGCGGCCCGGAGGGAGGGATCGGCCGCCCCTCACCCCCCGGCACCACCGGCACAACCTGCCAGCCAGTCGAGCATCCGCTCCCGGGCTGGCGGGGGGATCGCATGCCCCCCACGGTGATTGAAGAGCCCCAGCCGGGGGCGATCCTGCTCCAGCCGGCCGACTTCGAGTCCCCGGGCGACATGCCCCCAGGAACGGTCGCCGTCGGCCGCCCCCGGGCCCGCCTCGCCCCCGAGGATCAGCATCCCGCGCGGCAGGGTGAGCGCCAGGAGCTGAGCGTGGTTGAGTTGGAAGTCCACCGCGCGGATTGCGTCGCCGAGATACCAGGGGTCGTGCCAGTTGGAGAACCCCAGGCCGATCCCCCCCTCGCTGAACACGCTGCCGGTGACGCGCTCGTCGAAGGCCGCCAAATAGAGTGCCTCCTTGGCGCCGAGCGAATGGCCGGCGGCGCCGATCGCGGTCGGATCGACAGCGTCGATCGACTGGAGCATGTCGACCGCCCGGATTCCGTCGTGGAGGAGCTTCCGCATCCCGCGGGCGCCTGAATGCCGCGCGGCGAGTCGGGCCACCGCGCCGGGCAGATCGAGGCGGTGGGCCGGGGAGGTGTTCCAGAGGTGACAGCGCGGGCAGAGGACGACAAAGCCGCGCTGGCAGAGCCAGGTGCCGATCGCGACGGCGTCGCTGGGATCGGTGCCGGCCGGTTCGTCGAT
>JBAWVV010000652.1:0-2216 GCA_037147115.1 Planctomycetia bacterium
CGGAAGTGCGGATCGCGGTCAGGCGTCGCTCGTTGGGCACGCTGCAGCCTCGACGTTTTCCTGGCGGGCGATTTGCAGTAGTGTAGTGGACGACGACTATGACGTTCCGTACGGATCGGATGAGCTCCGCCCAGCTTCAAAGAACGCAGCAGGCGCATGGCGAGCCCTCACGTCGCGCTACGCCACGGGGGGTGATCATGGAATCGAAGTCGATCGGCATCGTCGGCGCAGGAATCGTCGGCCTCGCCTACGCCACGGCGGCGGCTGATCGTGGACACCGCGTAACGCTCTTCGAACGAGACCGCGCGGCAAGCAGCGCATCGGTCCGAAACTTCGGCATGCTCTGGCCGATCGGCCAGGCCCTCACCCCTTCTTACGGCACAGCCCTGCGTTCCCTGGCACGGTGGCGGAGAATCGCTACCGAGACGGATCTATGGCTCAATCCCTGCGGCTCCGTGCACGTCGCCCACGAGGACGACGAAATGGAGGTGCTGCAGCAGTTCCACGCCGCCGCCGCCGCAGGTGGCATCGACTGCCAGCTCCTGGAATCCGCCGATGTTCTCAAGTGCTCGCCCCTGGCAAATCCGGCAGGGCTGCGCGGTGGCCTCTGGAGCCCGACCGAGACCGGCGTCGATCCGCGGACGAGCGTGGCGCGGATCGCCTCCCATCTTTCCGCCGCCCGTGGTGTCGACATTCATTTCGACACCCCCGTGACCGAGGCCTCCACGGAGCGCGTCCGCACGGCCGACGGTCGGATTCACCGCTTCGACCGGATCATCGTCTGCGGTGGCAGCGACGTTGAGTCGATCTATCCCGGCCTCCTTCGGGAGCAGGGCATCCGGCGCTGCAAGCTCCAAATGCTGGCCACTGCGCCGCAGTCGGTGCCCATGGGGCCGTTCCTCGCCGGCGGGCTGACACTTCGGCATTACGGCAATTTCGCCGCTTGTCCGGCGCTCGCTGCCGTCAAGCGCCGCGTCGCGGGCGAGCACCCCGAGCTCGACCGTTTTGGGATCCATGTCATGATCGCCCAGAGCCGAGACGGCCGTCTGATCCTCGGCGATTCCCACGAATACGACGACGACATCAGCCCGTTCGACAAGGCGGAGATCGATGACCTCATCCTTCGCGAGCTCCAGCGCATCGCCAAACTCCCGGCATGGTCGATCACCGAGCGCTGGCACGGCATCTACGGCAAGCATCCATCGAGCGCGATTGTCCGCACCGAGCCAGAGCCCGGTGTGCATGTCCGCGTCGGCACGGGGGGCGCCGGCATGACGATGTCGTTCGGGCTGGCCGAGGAAGACTGGGCGACCTGGGACAGGTGACGCATGGGATACACGATGAACGATGACGGGCGCATCAGGGCAGTGCTGCTCGATTGGGCGGGCACCGCCATCGACCATGGCAGCCGGGCGCCGGCTCGGGTCTTCGTCGAAGTCTTTGCCGCCGTCGGCATCGAGCTGACCGAGTCCGAAGCGCGCGGCCCGATGGGCTTGGCCAAACGCGACCATGTCGCGGCGATCTTCGCGCTCCCGAGGGTTCACGAGCTCTGGAGCCGGATTCACAAGCGTTATCCTTCGCCGGAGGACGTCGACGACATCTACCGGAGGTTCCTCCCGCTCCAGAAAGCGGTGCTGGCCGACCACTGCGAGCCGATTCCAGGCGTCGTCGAAGCGGTCGATTTCTGTCGGAGCCACGGGATCGTGATCGGCTCCACCACGGGCTACACCAGGGAGCTCATGGACGTCGTCATCCCGGCCGCCGCGCGGGCCGGATTTGCCCCGGACGTCGTCATCTGTTCCGACGAGATTTCGGCCGGCCGACCGGCACCGTGGGCCAATTTCAGGGCTGCCGAGCGATTAGGAATCTATCCCCCGGCAGCGATCGTCGTCATCGACGACACGGCCCCGGGCGTGGCTGCCGGACGCAACGCCGGCATGCCGACGCTCGGCGTGACCCTCACCGGCAATGGTTTGGGCCTGTCGGCAGAAGCACTGGCTCGCCTTGGGGCCGACGAACGGGCGCAGCGTGCTGCGGCCGTGGGCTCGATGCTCCTGGCCGCCGGTGCCGATGGCTGCTTAGGCGGCGTGGCCGACCTCCCAGCCTGGCTCGAGGCACGGGATTTCAGGTCTCCATCCCCCTTTTTCCGCTCCAGCCGCGCCTAACTGCCCGTGGAAAAAGTCATCCATGACCTTTTTCCACTTGGAAAACCTCCG
>JBAWVV010000653.1:0-2210 GCA_037147115.1 Planctomycetia bacterium
CAAACGTGCCGCAGGAGGACGCCTACCAGATGCGGGCCCTCCCGCCGCAGGAGGCCGCCCAGGAGGCTTCTGCCGAGGAAGGCCCGACCCGGTACCTCGAGATCGAGCCCCTCACGAGCCGTGGGATCAACACCTACGGCTGGGTCGACACGGGCATCGGTGCCAACAACTGGGGGAGCCCCTTCAACGGCCCGATCACGTTCAACGACCGTAACTGGCAGGGCCAGATGAACCAGCTCTACCTCGTCAACGAGCGGCTGCTCGATGTCGACAACGGGCGGTACTGGGGCGGACGCGTCGACCTGCTCTACGGTACGGACTACATCTACACCACGGCCCGCGGTCTCGACGCCAACCTGCTCAACCAGCCGAATCAGGCCGGCGTGTATGGTGCACCGTCGTGGGCGTCGAGCAAGGACTACGGTCTGGCGATGCCGCAGCTCTACGGTGAGGTCGGTGCCGGAAACCATGCCGTCAAGTTTGGCCACTTCTACACGATCATCGGGTATGAAGTGGTGCCGGCCATCGGCAACTTCTTTTACACCCACGCCTACACGATGCAGTATGGCGAGCCGTTTACCCACACCGGCGTGCTCGACACCTGGTCGCCCAACGACCAGCTTGTCGTGTACGGCGGTATCACCAACGGCTGGGACAACTTCAGCGACCCCATCAACATCGTGGGGATCAACAATCCGGGCTATGCGGGGGCGAACAGCAACGCCGCCTTCCTCGGCGGTGTGACGTTCAAGAACTCAGACGCCACGCAGGCCCTGACGACGACCGTGTCGAGCGGCAATGAGCCGGGCTCGTTCGTCTCCGCGACCGGCCCTGCCAACATCGGCAACCGGTCGATCGTGAGCACGGTCTACGTGAATGAGCTGTCCGACAAGCTCACGTATGTGTTTCAGAACGACAATGGCTGGCAGTTCAACGCCGATACGGCGTCACAGAACATCGGGCAGGCCGATGGCTTGGCCCAGTGGTACGGCATCAACCAGTACATGTTCTACAACATCAGCGACACGCTGGTGGGCGGCATGCGGCTGGAGTGGTTTCGCGACAACAACGGCTATCGCGTGATCAACCCGATCCGCAATGCCATCTTCGGTGGCCCCTACGGCAGCGGCTACGCGGGCAACTTCTGGCAGGCCACGTGGGGCCTGAACTGGAAGCCCAACAACAACTGGATCATCCGGCCCGAACTGCGGTACGACTGGTATTCGCCGGACGATCCGAACGGCAACTTGCCCTTCGGCAAGATCGCGAACGGGTCGGGCGACCAGTACGGCCAGTTCTACGGCGGCTGCGACGCGATCTGGCAGTTTTAACCTTCCCGGCTGCCGCGGGCACCGCCAAGGTGTGCCCGGGCTGGCAGCGGCGGACCTCCTGTCCGCCGAGCCTGAGAGCATCGAACGAATGAGCAGGGCCCACCGGAAAACGGTGGGCCCTGCGGCGTTTTGCGGGTACGGGCCGACCGCGGGGTCAGTCAGCGCAAGCCATTGTCCTGCCTGCCTCGCGTTTTTTTGGCCCCTCCGTGACTTCCTGCGGCGCGACGTAAGTCCAACGGCGACGGAGAGCGTAGGGGGTTTTGGTAATCTGCGGAATCTGCACAAGACTCACAGTTTTACAGGTTGGCCTCGGTCAGCCTACCTTTTTGCCATGTTTCAGCCCGCGAAGGCTCGCGGGCCCGGTGAAGTCCACCCGATGAAATGGGTACGGGACGGCAGGGAGGCAAACGAAGATGAGTCTGACCAACGTGGCGGGAAGGTTTCAGTTTTCAGGTGCGGCGGCATTCGCTGCCGCAGGCCGCCTCGTGGCGGCGGTAGCCGTCTGCCTTGCGGTGGCCGCGTCGGCCCAGGCCAGCGACCGCTGGCTGCGGAGTTACGACGAGGCGATGGCAGCCGCCGAGCGGACCGGCCGGCCGGTGCTCACGATCTTCACGGGGAGCGACTGGTGCCCCCACTGCGTCACGCTCGAGAAAAAGGTCCTCGACTCCCAGCAGTTTCTCGCCTGGGCCGAGAATCGCGTCGTCCTGCTGATGATCGACCTTCACCAGCAGGGCATTTCCCAAGACGAGCGAAACGCCAGGTCCCGCGTCTGCATCAAATACGGCGTTCGGACCTTTCCAAACACCGTTTTGATCGCCCCGGACGGGGCCAAGATCATGGCCCAGTCGGGCTACCACGGCCAGACGCCGGAAGCCTGGC
>JBAWVV010000654.1:0-2207 GCA_037147115.1 Planctomycetia bacterium
GATAGACGCCAATCTCGTCCCAGATCGGCAGCGACTCCGACTGCCGAAGACTGCGCCGATCATCCGGCGTGAAGGTTTTTGAGCGATCCTCGATGTCGTAGAGCCGCTGAAACAGGCCAAGAAGCAGCGCGGCGTGCGCGGGATGGTTGTTCTGTGACTCAAAAACCTTGCGGCGCGCATGGGCCACGCAGGCCGCGCGACGGATCTTTCCGGCGCTGCCCAGCTCGATCGATTCGTAGCCCGCGTAGCAATCGGCGAGGATCGTCCCTTCGAAGCCACTCAAAACGATCTCCGGGCCGTCGCGATGACGGCTGACGGTGAAATCGAAGAGGTTGATCGGCGCGGTCACGCTTCGATAGGCCCACATCCGCGCCGTCACGCTCGCCCGCCGCGGCTCGAGCGCAGCCGCGATCACCTCACGCGCACGGGCGGACTTCGGATCCGAGGGGTCGAAATCGGGCATTTTTTGGGGCGTGATCAGCGTCACCGTCGTGTCGTCGGTGCCGATCACCGGCCCCGCACGCACCACCTCCCGGAGGTGCTTCACCAGCGGTCGGAGGAGCTCCGCTGCCGATTTCTGAACGTTGAGCAGCGTGCCCCGCGACGGCGTCCATCCGCACGACGCAAACAGATCCTGCTGACGATAGATCGGGATGTGATAGGCATACTTGTCGACGACGATCTCCGCCGCGACGCTCGTGTCGTATTTGTTTCCCTCGATGAGGCCGACCGGGCGATCGGCTTCGACCACCCCGCACTCGGGAGCACCCTTACACGCGAGCTTCGGGATCCCGGTGCGTCGCACGATGAGCTTCGGCGGGACGATTTCGAGCGTTTCCTGCCAGTCGTACCCGATCACCTCCCGCTCGCCGTGCGTCGGGCACTCTTTGAGATCAGCCGGCACCGGCAGCTTCACCTCGTAGCGGGGAAGATGGGCCGGAAGCGCTTCCGAGCGGGGTTTTTCAGTGGCGGGCTTGCGACGCTCGTAGCCACCCACCATTTCAAGAGCGGCATCGGCGATCCCTGCCGCGGCATCAGCTACCTCGGGCGAGTCGCCGAAGTCGATCACGAATTGCTTCGGGTCATTGACGTAGCGCTCCACCTTCTTACGGAAGGCGAGCTGAAGGGTGGCGTCGCGCTCCTTCTCGAGCTTCGCCATCTCGATCTTCTGCCGCTCGATGATGCGGTCCTTCTCGACGAGGCTACGTTCCCTCAGGGCGAGCGACCGATCCTTTGTCTTGAGCTCGCGCTGCTGTGCGGCAAGCTTCGAATCCCGCTCAGCGAGACGTGATTCACGCTCTGCGAGCATCGCGTGGCACGCGGCGAGATCAGTCGGGAAGCGTGATTCCTTCGTCATGCGCGCATTATAAAAACCTCCTCCAAAATGCGCAATCGCACATTTGGTAGCCGCGCCGATTTTTTTCAGACAAGGGCGCGCCGGAATCGCTTGCGGCGCTGTGCCGACTCCAGCCGCACGCCGCCGAGGATCATCGCCAACTGCGTTGCGTCGATCCGCACCCGCGGCTCGCCGTCCTTCGCGGGCATCGTCTCGAAGGTGCCCTGCTCCAGCCGCTTGTACCAGAGCGCGAAGCCGTCGCCGTCCCACCACAGCGCCTTGAGCCGGTCGCGGCGCTTGTTCACAAACAGAAACAGGCTGCCGTCGGCGGGGTCGCCTCCGAAACTGCCACGGATGATCCCTGAGAGGCCATCGAAGCTCTTTCGCATGTCGGTGGCGCCGGCATGGAGATAGATTGTCGGCGGCGGGGCGATGCTCAGCATGGCTCCGGGGCTCCGAGGAGCACGCGGATGGTGGCCTTGAGAAGATCCTCGCGGTCATCCGGGATCTCCATCACCGCGCCGCCCACGAAGCGAATCGTCACAGCCTGGCGGCTCACGACTTCCACCGGATCGAAGCGGGCCACCGGCACAGCGGGCGTCGCCGAGGCCGCCTCATCGATCGAGGCGTCGCGGAGCTTCCGCTGCCAGTAGTGGAAGGTCGCGATCGACACTCCCTCCCGGTCGCAGAATCGGGCCACCGTGAGCCCCGATTCACCGAAGCGGCCCAGTCGCCGCCCCCACGCTGCGGCCTTCAGCGGATCCGTCTGCCGACTCATGAATCGCCTCCTCTTGGACGGGATCTTGGATCACCGTCCGGAGGCTATCAGGGCATGCAAGAATGGTTGTGGTGGGCGCACACGGTATTCCGG
>JBAWVV010000655.1:0-2201 GCA_037147115.1 Planctomycetia bacterium
CCGACGCTGAGCGTCTCAAGCGCCCGGGTGAACGAGGGGAACACCGGTACAACGCTGCTGCCGTTCACGGTCCGCCTCTCCGCTGCCTCCACCACACCGGTCACGGTGCAGTACTCGACCGCCAATGGCACCGCGACCGCCGGCACGGACTACACGGCCACCAGCGGCACGCTCACCTTCGCCCCCGGCGAGCTGACCAAGACGATCTCCGTTGTCGTTACCAGCGACACGACGGTCGAGTCGGATGAGACGCTGATCGTGAGGCTCGGCACGGCGCTTGCCGCGACGATCCTCGCTGGCAGTGACACAGGCACCGGCACGATCGTCAATGACGATGCTGCCAAGGCCGGCACCTACAACTACGCCGACGTGCTCCAGAAGTCGCTGCTGTTCTACGACGCCCAGCGCTCCGGCGATCTGCCCACCAACTTCCCGCTCAACTGGCGGGGCGACTCGGCGCTCACCGACGGCGCGGATGTGGGGGTCGATCTCAGCGGCGGCTATTACGACGCCGGCGACCATGTGAAGTTTGCCCTGCCGATGGCGTCGTCGATGACGCTCCTCGGCCTCGGCGTCGTGCAGTACCGCGATGCCTACGCCACCAGCGGCCTGCTGCCGCAAATGCTCGATGCGCTCAAGTGGGGCACCGACTGGCTCATCAAGGCGCACCCATCGGCCAACGTGTTCTACGCCCAGGTCGGCACCGGCAGTGCCGACCATGCGTTTTGGGGGGCGCCCGAGGTGATGACGATGGGGCGGCCGTCCTTCAAGCTCGACGCCACCCACCCCGGCTCGGATGTGGCAGGCGAGGCGGCGGCGGCACTCGCCGCGGCCTCGATCGTGTTCCGGCCGACGGATGGAGTCTATGCCGACCTGCTCCTCCGGCACGCCCGCGAGCTCTACACGTTTGCCGACACCTATCGGGGAAAGTATTCCGACAGCATTCCCGACGCGGCTGCCTATTACAACTCCTTCAGCGGCTTCAACGACGAGCTGGCTTGGGGGGCGACGTGGCTCTACAAGGCGACCGGCGAGGCCACGTATCTGGCCAAGGCGGAGTCGATCTATGCCGCCAGTCTCGCCGGCCAGCAACTGCAATGGACGCAGTCGTGGGACGACAAGACCTACGGCACCGCCGTGCTCCTCGCGCAGGTGACGGGCAAGGCGGTCTACAAGGCCGACGCCGAGCGCTGGCTCGACTACTGGACGGTCGGCAACGCGAGTGGACGAGTCAAATACACTCCCGGCGGCCTGGCGTTCCTCGACACCTGGGGCTCGCTGCGCTACTCGGCAGACACGTCGTTTCTCGCGCTCGTCTACAGCGACACCGTCGGCGACAAGGCCGGCCGCTATCACGACTTTGCCGTCCGGCAGATCAATTACATGCTCGGCGACAATCCACAGGGGCGGAGCTACGTCGTCGGCTTCGGCACCAATCCACCGCTCAACCCGCATCATCGCGGGGCCAGCGGCGTGGTCGACGGCAACGTCAACGCCCCGGCCAACAACCGGCACATCCTCTACGGCGCGCTCGTCGGCGGCCCGCAGTCCGCCAGCGACAGCGACTACGTCGATTCGCGGGGCAACTACATCTGCAACGAGGTCGCCCTCGACTACAACGCCGCCTTCCAGGGAGCCGTGGCCCGGCTCTACACGGAGTTCGGCGGGAAAATGGTGGCCACGATGCCACCGGTAGAGACGCCGACCGACGAGTTTTTCGTCCAGGCAGCGGTAAACACGGCCGGGAGCGGCTTCACCGAGATCCGGGCGATCCTCAACAACCAGTCGGCCTGGCCGGCGCGGATGTCGTCGAATCTTTCGTTCCGGTACTTCCTCGACATCTCCGAGGTGAAAGCCGCGGGCCTCACGGCCGCCGATGTGTTGGTAGCGAGCAACTACGCACAGGGTGCCACGGTCAGCGGCCTTCAGGCGTGGGATGCCGCCAAGGGGATTTACGTTGTCACGGTCGACTTCACCGGCACGGCGATCGGCCCAGGGACGGGAAGCTCCTTCTGGCGGGAGGCACAATTCCGCGTCGGCCTGCGGCCCGGCCTGCCGGCCTCCGCCTGGAGCGCTTTGAACGACTGGTCGTACCAGGGGATCGGCACCGATCGGAATGCCCCAGCGAAGACGGCCTTCATGCCGGTCTACGAGGTCGGCAAGCTCGTCTTCGGCCAGGTGCCGACCGGATCCCTGACGCC
>JBAWVV010000656.1:0-2201 GCA_037147115.1 Planctomycetia bacterium
TCCGACGGCTCGCAACGCCCTGTCGGCTGATCTTCAGGCCGAGTTGGCCCTCGTTCAAGAGGCGTTCGACCTCTGCGCGCGAGGCGAGCCGAGCGCTGCACTCGATCGTCTCACGGCGATCGCGCGGAAAAGCCCCTACGCCGACTGGCGGCTGTTCATCCGCGGGCTCGTTCCCTTCCAGCGCGGCGATCGCGCCGCCGCCCGGGAGGCCTGGCAGCGACTGGAGGCCGGGCGGCGCCCGGCTCGGATCGCCACTACGCTCGACCGCGCGTGGGACGCGGCCGCCGTTGAAGCCGCGGCGCCGGCTGATGGCACCTCGGGGATGGAGGTCGCCGCCGTCAGCCTGATGCGGAGGGCTTCCCTGTGGACCGCTGCCCGCGAGATCGCGGCGATCCAGCATCGCGACGAGGAACGCACCTTCTCGGCCTCGCAGGCCGCGCTCGCGATCCGCCTCGAGAAGCACTATCGCCCGCTCGACCCCGATTTCGTGAGCGAGTTCTCCGCCGCCTGTCGTGCTCTGGCCCTCCGCCAGTCGGATGACGAGCCGTTGCTGGCCCTCTGCCGGAGCACCGCGGGACCGGCCGACGATCCCCGCAATACCCGGCTGCAGTTCATGCATCTCCAGCGGTTCATCGATGCCGACGAAGAGGTTCGGCAGTCCGCGCGGGAGTATGTGGATCGTGATCTGCCGGGGCTCACGCATCTCCCCGAGCCGCTCCGTGCGGCACTCGCCAGCGCTACGCTCGAGCGGGCCGCCTCTTCGCTCCTCGATCGGGAAGACGGGTTCCTGCAGGATTTGACCCCGCAAGAAGAACGGGTCTGCCAACGGCTGCTGTGCGAGTCGCTCCAGCGCTATCCTCGCAATCGTCGGGCCCCCGAGACTCTGATCGACCTACTCGCGACGCGGGCGGAGGAGGACGATTCCGGCGGTGATGCCGGCCGGGCGCTGATCGATGCCAAGCTGGCGTTCGTCGGCCTGTTCCCCGACCAATATGAGCATGTCCGCGACCTCATCGATCGGTTCGTCGCCGCGGGTGATTTCGCGCGGGCCGAGCCGCTGGTGAAAAGCCTCACGGATCAGCGAACCGGCGACATGGGGTCGAAGGCCACATCCTGGCGATTCGAGCTTCTTCGGGCGTCATCGCGGGCGGCGGCGGATGACTCGCTCCCGGAGGCCCGGGGGGCACTCGAGGCATGCATCGCCGCCTGGCCCAACTGGATGCCCCGGAGGTGGATCCCGTTCCTGGAGGCGGCGCTGCTGCTCCGCGAAGGGAACGAGGCCGGCGTTGCGGCGGCGTTGGATGCCGGCCGGCGGGAGTCGCCGGACGACCTGACCAGCGACATGATGCTCCATGAGGCGTTGGTGCGACTGAAGTGCCCGGCGGCGAGAATCGCGCCGATCCGCACGCGAGTGCAACACACCGCAAAGAATGTGGCAATCGACTCCCACATCGCGCCGCTGGCGCATGTCGCCTGCTTCTTCATGGAGCTTGAACGATGTGGGATTCCGCTCGACGGCGACGATCATCCCGCGTACGCCATCGGCCGGGCATTCAGTCGACGACTGGGGCTGGATGGCACATGGACGCTGGGCAGCTTCTTCGGCGGGGGGAGCGGTCTGCCGGTGGATGATCCCGGATTCTGGGCCGCGTTCCGCTGGCTCGCGACCCATGATTTCTTCGGCACGGTGAATCCCAAACGCGAGCCCAAGGGCATCGCCCGACTGGCCGACAACCAGCCCCGGGCAGCCGCGGAAGTGCTCGAGTGGCTGACTCGGACCGCCCCCAGTTCGCTGACGACCCGGAAGGCTGAGAAACGGCTCACCCTCGTGGAAAAGTTCATCGCGACCGAGCAGCATCCGGCGACGGCCCAACGACTGCGTGGGATCGTCACGGCAGCCCGGATGGCGATCGAAGCGGCCAAGGACCAGAAGCGACAGGCACGGTTTCGGTCCGCAGGCCGTGGCTTTGCCCCGCCGGGGGGCGCCCTCGGCTCGTCCACTATGCCCCCCTTGCTGCAGGTCATCCTCGAGCGCGGCGGCCCGGAAGCGGTGGCCGAAATCGTCCCGCTGCTCATGGGGCCGATGAACGAAAAAAACGCGAGGCGAATCGCGAGCCTCGCGGCCCGGCTGGGGATCTCACCAGAAGAGATGATCGATTTGTCGGAGCGTTGACAGCACCTGCAGCAGCCTTTGACCGGAG
>JBAWVV010000657.1:0-2198 GCA_037147115.1 Planctomycetia bacterium
GTGTTCGCCTGATCTCACGGTCCATGCTGAAGGCGAAGCATCAGTCCGGCGCGCAGGGTTGGAACGAGCAGCGATGTGCCCTCGACCGACACCGTCTCCAGCGACTCGGTCCAGCAGGAGGTCGCCCTCTGAAGTCGGCCGGGCTTGGGCAGGGTGATGCGCACGTCCTTGAGCGGGGCCGGTGGCTGCCGGTCGCGCAACGAGGCCTGCCAGGTGTCGCCGCGGTGGCGCAGCCAGAGCAGCGTGTGCTCCTCGCCGACCAGGGCCAGGCACCAGAGAGTCGGGGTAGACAGATCGACGGGGCGAAATTTTTCGCGGTCGAGGGGCACCTCGCCGAGCACTTCGGAAAGGGCCTTGTATTGAGGCCAGAGGTTTTTTTGGTCGACGTAGCTATCCCAGAACCACTCCTGCCCGGTGCCGGCGGAACCGGCGAAAAACGCGGGGAAGGTGGTATCGTGGAAGATGATGCCGCGGTCATCCCAACGCGCGAGGCGGAACAGGCCCGTGTGGCGGTCGTTGACGGCCCCGGTTTCAGCCAGCAGCACGGGGCGCTGGGGCTGGGACATTTTGCGGATGGCGTCGATGCTGCCGGCGATCGGGTCCTGGCATACCGTATATTCTGCCCCCTGATCGAGGTAGCGGTGCACCTGGTCAAACTCCTGCTCGACCAGAGCCTTCATGTCGTCATGATGCGGGATGGCCCAGTCGCCGTCGTAGCTGCCCAGCGATTCGGCGACCAGTTGCCGGGGGAAGCGTTTCTTGAGTTCGGCGAGCATGAACGCATTCCAGGCCAGCGTCTCTGGCCACGGAGCATTGATGCAGTTCATTTCGTTCCACGGTTCGATCACGGCGACGGTGGGATCCCCGGCGTAACGAGCGGCGAACTGATCGACCTTCTTGAGCCACAACTCGCGCCAGCGCGGGGACTTCAGGAACTCGGACATGCTGGTCATGGCCAGCCCTGTCTTGGGATCGGTAAAAGTGCGATTGAATGTTCCCGCGGGGCCGATGTCCCGGAAAGTGTCTAGGCAGAGCTTGAGGCGGATGCCGCGGGAACGGGCGGCGGCGACCACCGCATCGAGGCGGTTGATCCACAGCAGATCGAGGTCGCCCATGGTCTCTTTCTGGGCGTCGAGATAGGAGGTGCCGCACCAGAGCCGCGTGAAGTTGCCGCCGTTGTCGTGCAGTTTGTCGAACCAGCGTTCGTACTCCCGGATGCCCAGAGTTCCGCGCTGGCCGGAGGTCTTGAACTCGCCGCGGGGGGCCGGCAGATCGAACGAGGGAATTTTGCAGAGGTTCAGCCCGATGGCGCAGAAGGACTTGCCGTCGGTGGTGGCGAAGTACCGGCGATCATGGGTGCTGATCTGGACGTAGCCGGGGTGCTTGGACGGCGTGCAGGCGAACGCGCCTTCTTGAATAGCCTTGCCGTCGGCTGACAGCGCTTTCCATGTGTGGCGACCGGGCACCAGGGGCGTGAACCGCGCGGCCAGGATCGGTTCGCCATCGGCCTTGAGATCCTCCCACCCGCGGTCGTCGTAGGTGAAGCGGGCGTTCTGGTGCGCGAAGACGGGGATGCGGGCAACCGAGGCATCAGGCGCGGTGATCTCCACCGCCGTGGCGCCGCTGTCGGCGGGGAGATCAATTTGCAGGCGGCCAAACTGCTCGACCGACTCGGGCGCCGCCGCGGCGGTGAGCGCAGAGAAATGGATCACGATCAGAACCCCAAGGGCCAGAAGATGGTGATGCATGGGACGAGAACTCCGCATATTTCACGGGCGCCGGTATGGTCTGGCTGCGGACGGCGCGGCGCCGTCAAGCGTGCAGTGTATCGTGGCGTCAGGCGTGGCACGCGGCGGGCCTGTCAGCCGGCCCCCCAGACTCCTCTCCCACCTCGATGAGACGACAAAAATTCTGGGGAAAATAGTTGCCCTGTTGAGAGATTGCCTCCGTGAGCGACGTGTCGAGGAGGAACTCTGCGGCTCTCTCGAGTGCAGGCTCCTCTGCTTTGGATTCGCCCAGGCCCTCTGCACAAAGTGCAGCAAGGGATTTGTGGTGGCGATCTCGTGCAAGGGAAGAGGCGTCTGTCCGTGCTTTTGGCCATGACCGCATGGCCTGCATGGCCTACTTGGCCTGCATGATCTGAGCGATCCGCCGTCGCTTCCAGATCGACCACGCCGCCATCCCGATCCCGATGCCCG
>JBAWVV010000658.1:0-2186 GCA_037147115.1 Planctomycetia bacterium
TCCGGCCAGGCGATGTCGAAGCCGCAAGGGGACTGACGGGCTTGGCAAAGATGGTCCACGACCATGGACTGCCCGTCGCCCGTCGCGCGGCCGATTCGAATGGGCGCGTGGTCGTCTACACGTTTACCGATGGCACCACCTACATGGAGCCGGTGGAGCCCCCGTCGGAGCAGTACATCAATTCGGCCGCGGTGATGGTGCCGGGCGGCATCGCTTTGAGCCGCGGCAAGGGCTTGGCTGGCGCCGCGCGGGCCATTGCGGCCGAGGCGATCGACGACGCCGCCACGAGTCGTGCGAGCCAGGCTGCCAACGCCGCCACGGGCGGGTACCTTAAATGGATCCCGGCCCCGATCGCTTCGATCTTGTTCGGCGGAAAGCCAAAGCCACGCGTCACCGGCACCGCGGATGAGGCTGCTGACGCCGCTGGGCGAAGGGCTACGTCGCCGTCCGAAGCAGTGCCTAATTCGGCGTCGAAGTCGTCCGATTCGCCATCTACAGCCACATCCGATCCGCTATCCGATAGTGTATCCTCTTCTCGAGGAGTGAAGATTTTACCACAGGATGTGTCTAAGGCTCTTACGGAAATAGATCAGGGCCTTCCTCGGTCGAATGTACGAAATCCAAAGTCTTTCGCTAATGACGGTCGGGGCGGAACCCCTCAACTGCCAACAATGGACGCAAGCGGAAAACCCTTGGACTACATCGAACACACCGTGAACCCGAGGCCGTCAGGCGGGGCGTTGGATGGAAAGCGATTAGTGATAGGGAGCGATGGTAGCGTGTGGTACACGGATGATCATTTCGGCACTTGGACGAGAGTGAAATGAAAACGACACTCGATTATCTGTTTCGTGTTGAACCTCCATGGATTTACATTGGATTCGCCGAGCCCGAACGCAAGA
This sequence comes from Planctomycetia bacterium, assembly GCA_037147115.1. GTDB lineage: Bacteria > Planctomycetota > Planctomycetia > Pirellulales > UBA1268 > QWOP01. Next base: position 903 of record JBAWVV010000658.1, read on the forward strand.
ATTGGAATCCTCAGCATTATTATGAGAGAGAGGGTGTTCATTCGTGTGTTCGTCGTCTGCGCGGCAAGAAAATGAAAACTACTAATGCCTTGATGGACGAATTCGGAGCTGGTTTGCAGTTTTTCGAGGGCTTCGGTGGGAATTGGCCTGCGTTGGGCGAGTGCTTAGAGTGCCTTGACGAATGGATGCCTGCATCCGCTTACGTGTTGGCAGTTGAAGATGCAGAGGACGTCTTGCGAGATGAGCAACCCGACCAGATGGTAGCGCTCCTCAAGACCTTGCACGACGCGGGGGAGTGGTGGGCAAAGCCAATAGCTTCCAATGGCCGGTTTAATCGGAACGCGATTCCGTTTCATGTGCTGCTTAACATCCAAGACGGCTTTTCATCTGATACCGATAGGATTTTGCGTCTAGCAGATGGCTCAAACGTACCTGTCCGCCGTTAGTATTCTGGGGCCAAAATCGCTTTTACAGGCCCGTCGCGGGATAAGGCAATCCCGTTGCCATAAATCACGGTTTTCAGAGGCGGTTCATCTGGCTTCCATGTTCAGATATGCACGTTCAGTTTCAAGGTCGTCGCTGATCCCGGTGACCTGCACGCCTGCAGCCATCTCACTGCCACGGAAATCTCCGAAGAACCTTTTCCATCGTCTTGGTGGCATCGAAAGTCTCCTCCCCAGCAGGGGTATAGCCTTCATGCCGACTAAATCGTGATTCCATGCCAGGCCACGGGACGGCTTCTCGTGGCGGCTGTGCCGGACGGGGCTACAGGCCGTTCTGGTCACCTGAATCCAGTCGGAACAGCCCCACCAGCTCCTCCTTCGTCAAGTCCTTGAAGCCCGCCGCATCTGCTCCGATCACCTCGTCGGCCAGGCTCTGCTTCGCCCGCTGGCGTTCGAGGATTCGCTCCTCGATCGTGCCTTTCGAGACGAGCCGGTAGACGGTGACGTCCTTCTTCTGCCCGATGCGGTAGGCCCGGTCCATGGCCTGGGCGTCGTTGGCTGGGTTCCAGTCGTGGTCGTAGAAGATCACGGTGTCGGGCTTGGTGAGATTGATGCCGCTGCTCCCGGCCATGCTGAGGAGGAAGACGGTGATGTCTGGCGAGAAGTTGAACTGATCGACCAGCGTGTGCGCCCACCACACCCATCCCCTTGCCGGGGCCAGAAAGGGCTGGGTGAGGCCTGGGTGAGACCTGGGCTGGAGGCCGTGGGACCTACTTCCGCCCCATGCGGCGCTTGGCTCGCTTGATCGACTTCGCCTCGGCACGGTGCCGCCGCTCGTCCT
>JBAWVV010000659.1:0-2182 GCA_037147115.1 Planctomycetia bacterium
GGCGTTCCCAGTCACAGCCACAGTCGCCAGCGTCTGTGTCTCCGCTGCTCTACCGCCGCGCGTCGCCGCCCATCGACGACGATCAGCTTCCTATTCTCGAGAACGCTGCCCGTGCGCTCGCCGAACTCACGGGCACAAACTCGTCGTCGCGATCAGCTCGCGGCGAGAGTTGGTATCGCATCTCACTCACTCCTGATATCGAGCTCTCCGTCCGCGGGGAGTTTGGCACCGAACAACTGGCTCAGCTCCACCGGATTGGCGACTCGCTTCGAACCCTTCTCACGAAAGGACCCTCCAAATGATCTCCAACGCTACTCCTCTTCCGGCTCCCGAAGTGACTGCCGAGCTCGACCGCTCCATCATCAACTCAGCCGGGAAATCAGTCCGCCATCTGGTTGTGACCGTGCGGGCGCCCGAGCGTAAGCCTGATCCGGACAAGCGACGCCCACCGCTGAACATCGGACTCGTGATCGATGCCTCGGGTTCGATGAGCGGCGCCCCGCTCAACGCCGCGAAACTCGCCGCCCTTGATGTGATCACCGCTTTGGATGCCACCGATCACATGTCGCTCGTGTCGTTTGCGGATGACGCCGTGCAGCACGCAACGGCCGTGCCACTCGCCGACGACGGCCGGAAGACGCTTTCGAGGGCCGTGCACTCTCTCGTCACCCGCGGGAGCACCGATCTTTCGGCGGGTTGGCTCTCGGGCTGCGAAGCCGTTGCCGGTCGGCAGGCGACATGCGACGTGCTGGAGCGCAACCACGTGGTCCTCCTATCCGACGGGCATGCAAACCGCGGTGAAACCAGCCCCACGGCGCTGGCCGAGCATGCGAACGAGCTACGCAAGCGCGGCATCGTCACCTCCACCGTGGGAGTGGGCAGCGACTACTCGCCCACGCAACTGCAGGCGATCGCAGAGGCCGGCGGCGGCCGGATGCACGACGCCGAACGACCGGACGAAATCGCCCGGATCGTCATGGCCGAACTCACCGACACGCTGGCGACGGCCGTGGAAAACCTCGAGATCAGCCTCAGGCTCCCCGCGGGCACAAAGGCGGAACTCTATGGCACCGCCCCCTGCACGCCGACTCCGGAGGGCTGCGATGTGCTCGTCGGTTCCATGATCACCGGCGCAACTCGACGGCTGGTGATCAAACTCCACCTTCCCGCGGGACAGGCCGGAAGCGAACTGGCCGTGGGCGTGACGGCCCGTTGGCTGCCCCCCGCGGCGAGCGAGACGCTTGTGAGCGACGCGATCGTGCTGCCACTGCTTTTTGGGTCGGCCGGTGCCTGCACGTCTCAGTCCCGCGATCATGCGACGGCAAAGGTCGTGGCCGAGCAATGGCAGGCTCACGTGTACCACCGCGCGATGATGCTCAACCAGGATGGCCAGGAGCGGGCTGCTGCGGACTATGTGCGGAAGGAACTCGCCTACCTTCGGCGATACTGCGAGGGCATCCCGGAGATGCAGGACGCACTCACGGGGCTCGATCGATTTGGCGAGTCGGTGCTCTACCACTATTCAGCGGTCTCATCCAAGGAGTTGATGCTGAAGTCGTACAAGATGAGTCGTGGCGAGTTGGATCAGCGGGTGCGGGCACCTTGCAACTTCTCCGATCTCGTGGAGCATGAAGATGCCCAACGTGCCAAGCCGCGTCGCCGTCCGCAACCGTAGGAGCGGGGTAGAATCAGATCCGACGAATCGTACCCGACCGCTTGACCAAATAGTGGACGGCCGTATCACTTTTCGCCGCGGTTTCACCCGCCAGCTGGAGACCTCGCTATGTCGATCTCGTTTGATCTCCCCGCCGATGTGGAAGAGCAGTTACGGCGAGACCACGCCAACCTCGACGGGCTTGCCAAGGAAGCGGCTCTTGTCGAGCTCTACCGACAGGGCAGCATCACACAGCATCAGCTCGCCGAGTCCCTCGACAAGACACGATTCGAGATCGACGAGCTTCTAAAGCAGCATAAAGTCACTGGGGATCTTGTGACCGCAGAGGAGGTCGCCGAGAAGGTTGCGACGCTTCGTCGGCTGCTGGGATCATGACCGTCGTTTCAGATACCTGTCCGCTGCACTATCTGGTTTTGATCGAAGCCGAGCACGTCCTGGCCCAGTTGTTCTCACAAGTTGTCGTGCCGCCGTCAGTGCTGCGGGAACTTTCACACAAGAGGGCTCCGG
>JBAWVV010000660.1:0-2181 GCA_037147115.1 Planctomycetia bacterium
ACCCCGCAGCGCGGCGAGCGTCCAGTCCTTGCCGTCGGCGGAGCGACGGAGGAGGGGGACGAAGATTTCGTGGAAGGGGGGGATGGGCATGGACGGTCCGGTTTGGAGGCGGGGCGATATGCGGTTGTCGATGGAATCGATCAGGCCGTGATGATGCTATCTCGAATCGGAGGCTATCCATGCTCACGAAGACTTTCCGGCTGCAAGCTCCAGTGCCGCTTCGAGCCGATCTCTGGCAGGCTTTGAGATTCTCGAGAGGCCGACCTGCTTGGCCATCGCGAGCGGCGGGTCATCGGCAGAGAGGAGACCGGGAATGCTCAGGGCCAGTCCGGCCAACTCCTGCATTGCGATTTCGTCGAGGCCCCTGCGGTCTCCGTCCGCCGTCGCATGTCGAAAGGGAACGATCGCCAAGGAGCTTTCCCCCGACCAAAGAAACCGACCGGCGTCTTCCTGTGTGGCAACGACATCTTGAATCAACGACAAGACTCGCTCGCTGATTTTTGCCCCTGTTCGAGCGAAACCGTGGGCACGAGCTACACGCCGGGCGACGACGTCGTCCCGCACAGGACTCTCCGCATCGACCACGGCGAGGGCCATCCGCCGAAGCTCCCGGGAATAGTCGTCGTCGAAGAAACGGGGCTGTTGAGCAGACACGTCTGCAAGCGAGGCAACCAGGTACGGCTGCTGCTGAGCGGCGGCTCTGTCGCCCGACGCAATGTTGGCTGGCTCGTGAAAGTCGCGGTTGTCTGCCACGCTGTCGCCGATGACTGCCCGTGGAATGAGCTCCCCAGGCGTCTCGAGAGCCTTGATCGGAGGGGGCGTCTGGGTCTTGCCCCCCTCTGACAGCGGCTCGGTGTCCACGGTCGCCGGTCGGTCTCGCGACTCCTGGAGCATGCCGTTCAATCGGCTGTGAACGTCGTCGATCGCTGTGGCTGGGTCGTGCCACCAGTCGGGTGCCCACACCTGGACCAGTCTCCAGCCCAGGTTTACGAGCACCTGCTGCCTGGTCTTGTCGCGATCGCGTGCGGCAGCCAGTCGCCGGTAGGTCGCACCGTCGCATTCCACCCCAGCCAAGTACTCATCGGGTCGATCTGGATGCACGACACCGATGTCGACACGGAAGCCCGACACGCCCACTTGTCTGTCGACTCGCCAGCCACGGGATTCGAGGGCTGCAGCGATGGCCGGCTCCAGTGGAGACTCGCCCTCAACGCCAGGTGCGTCAGCTCGAGGGACAGCCTTCGACTCCGGACCCCTGTGGGCATACTCGAGAAACGCCTTCAGATCGTGCACACCGCGGCGAGACGAGCGTTCGGCCCGGAGCTGATCTGGCATGAACGACGAGAACACGAGCAGCGATCGTCGGGCTCTGGTGATTGCGACGTTGAGTCGCCGCTCACCCCCCTCACGATTGACCGCACCGAAATCGATCGGAAACTTGCCGTCTGCGTCTCGACCGAAGGTGATCGAAAAATACATGACGTCGCGTTCGTCGCCCTGCACGTTCTCGAGGTTTTTGATCGCCGTCGGCTCAACCCGCTCATCGGCAAAGAACCATTCGAGTTCCGGTGCACTCCGAAGGGCCTCGTCGAACAAGTCTTGAAGCAGTGACTGCTGCTGGCTGTTGAAGGTCACGACCCCGTAGGTGAGCCGTTCATGCTCCGGTCGCCTCATGCAGCGCTTCATGCGGGCGACGGCATCTGCGACGATCGCCACGGCTTCGAGCCTGTTTGTGCGAGTCTTGCCGCGGTCGTAGAGAGCCCCCTCCACAACGGTGAGTGACACGCCACGGTCATCCGACTCGGCGGCCGGAAAAGTCACCAACTGATTGCCGTAGTAGCTCTGATTGGAGAACGCGATCAGCGATTCGTGGCGGCTGCGGTAGTGCCAGTTGAGCTGAATGGTGGGCAGCCCTGCCGCTTTGGCCTCATCCAGAATGCTTTCGAGATCCTTGTCGAAATCCTCGATCGTCTCGTTGTCGTCCTCACTGTCGGCCCGCCCGAAGAAGTTCGTGGGCGGTAGCTGTTTCGGGTCTCCGACGATGATGGTCTGCTTGCCACGAGCAATCGCGCCGATGGCGTCCCACGTTGCGATCTGGGAAGCCTCGTCGAATACGACGACATCAAAAGGCGTCTGCGTCGCGGGCAAGTACTGCGCGATCGAAAGTGGCGACATCAGGAG
>JBAWVV010000661.1:0-2174 GCA_037147115.1 Planctomycetia bacterium
ATCTCGCCGATCTGCTCCGCGACGCGTCGGTCGTCGCCGAAGCCCGCCGCGACGCCTTGCAACTGTTTGAGCGCGATCCGCTCCTCGCCGACCCGCAACTGGCCCGGCTCCGCCAACTCATCCAGAAGCGCTGGGGAGAAACGCTGGGCCTGGCGCAGATCGGGTGAGTCGCGTCGGTGACACGCGGAGCGAGCAATCCCCGCTGCGATCGCGTTGTTCTGCCGGTTTTGTCCCTCGCTCGGACCGGTTCGTCCCTTTGTTAGGGCGATTGACGCGAGCTCTCTTTGGCCGAGATTGATGCTAGATTGCGGGCGTCTGGCCGCAGTCGTTTCCCCCTCTCGGCCTGCAGAGAGATGCTTCGATGCAAAACAGATCGACGAAACCGACTTCTTCCCAAGCCCTCAAGCTCTCACTCGTCACCATTGCCGGCGCAACCGGCGGCATGGGCAACGATGCCAGCGCTGGGATCGTGACGGTGGCCCTCAACGAAACAACATCCGCCTGGATCTACACCGGTAACAACCACAGCACCACTTCCATCTACTTTAGCTACTCGGCGGGGACGATCGGGACCCAAAGCGGCGGCGTCGTGGGCATGCAACAGGGAAAATACGCCCCCCCCGATCAAATGTTTTACACCAGCTCCCTCAACTCAAGAATCACCTCAAGCCCTCTCGCAGCCAACTCCCCGATTGGTCCCAGCTCAGACTGGAGGCCCAACTATGGGCCGGCGAACTCCGGCTACTTTGGGGCCAGATTTTTGGGTGGCGGTTCGGACTGGAACTACGGCTGGGTGCAGGTGACAACCACGTCGAACACCATAACCTTCGGCTTGGCCTCCGTGGAAACAACCCTCAATACGCCCATCTTGGCCGGCGCAGTTGCGTCTGGTGTCCCCGAAATCGATCCGGCCTCGGCCGGCAGCGCCGCGTCGCTCGTCGCCGGTGTGCTTGCGATCGTCGAGCAGCGCCGTCGGCGCCGCGTCGTGCCCGCGAGCAGCGTTGTCGCCTGATCCGGCGTCTCCGGCCTCGATGTCTGGTTTTGGCGGAGCCCGCAGGGATTCCCTGCGGGCTCCGTTTTTTGGCTGCCCGCTCTCCGGAGGCACTCCATGGCTCCCGATCCGCATCTGCTCGCCCTCGGCTATCCGAAGTGTGGGAATGTCTGGCTCCGCGCGCTCCTGACCGACCTGCTCCGCGCGGGGGGCGTCGATTTTCGTCAGATCATGGAGGCCCATCCGATCGCGCCGATCCTCGAAAGCATGGATCTGGGGATCCGCGATCAGGCCCGGCAGGATCAGGTGCGCTTCGATCCACTGCGGGCCTACCAAGACATCCCCATGGTCTTCAGCTGGGCGATCCCCGATATCAATGCCTACGCCGCGGCCACGAGCATGGCCCACTCCCATTCGCCGTGGCAACCGGCGATCGATCCCTTCATCAGGGCCTTCAGCCATCGGGTGCTGATCGTCCGCGATCCCCGCGACGTGGCCGTCTCCTGGTCGCGGTGGATCTTCACCCCATTCAACCGGCTTCACCGGCCGACGCTCCACGATTCCCCCGACTCCCTCCTCCGCAGCGATCTGCCGATCAGAGCGCAGGAGTGGAACGATCATCAGCGAGGCTGGCTCGAGGAGGCCCCGGCCGATCCCGCGCTCCATCTTGTCTTCTACGAGCAACTCGTTGCCAACACTCCGCACGAGCTCCGCCGGATCGCGCGGCATCTCGGCCTCGATGTCGCGCCAGAGGCCCTCGATCGAGTGGCCGCAATCCACGCCCTCGGGGAGATGCGAAAGAAGCAGCCGCATCATGTCTTCCGTGGCCACTGGGGAGGATGGTGCGAGCATCTCGACGACCGGCAAGTGCTGCAGGTGCAGCAGATCTGCGGCCGAATGATGAAGGCCCTCGGCTACCCGCTCACCAGAAGCGACTGCAATGGCTGGACTCCGGCCGCTCTCCATTCCCCTGCCCGGCCCGCGGCGCGCTCCGCCACTGCCACCTCTTCCGAAGCAGTTCGATGAAAACGCTTTTCCTCGCTCTCGAGGGGCTAACGGCCCCGGCCTTCCGCGCAGCACTTGCCCGCGGCGCCCTGCCGGTGCTCGCACAGACCGCGGCTGGCGGGGCCCTCGCCGAGCTCGAGTTTCCGATCGCCGATGCCCGCCTCGCGATGGCGGTGTC
>JBAWVV010000662.1:0-2160 GCA_037147115.1 Planctomycetia bacterium
CTGCCACCGTCGGACGGACCGTGGCCGGCGTCGTCGACGTCACCGGGGCCTGCCCTTGGCGGACGATGACGAACTGTCGCGTTCCAGTGGCGGGGCGGGCCGGTGCCAGTGGCTGCTGCTGCGTCGTCGGCGTCACGGTGACCGGCGCGGGCGACTGGGTGGCCGGCTGATCACCAATCTCGCCGACCGTCGGCGTCGTGGACTTGCTCAACGACCCACGGATCGTCACGACAATTCCCCAGCCGCCGTCGAGGATCCCGGATGACGTCCCCGACGATCCGCTCCCAGTCCCGCCACTGCCGGCCGTCGAAGCGAGTGCGCCATTGAGGACGTAATGATCGGCACGGCCGTAGTTGACGGTGTAGCCGAGGTCCGCAAGGGCCCCGAGCGTGACGCGGCTGAGCTGATTGCGATCGTCGGCGTAGGGCGTCATCAACTCCGTGCCGAGGTAGTCCTCGTCCCAGTGGCCAAGGACTTTCGGCTGCACCGGCACCGCAATGGCGGTCGGCTTGCCATAGCTCTGGTACTGGGTGATGGCGTTGGCACCGACGTAGGTCGGAGTGTCGGTCTTGGCCCCCTCAATGAGCTTTAGGTCGGGGAAGTCCTTGAAGAAGTTTTGATACTTCCAGAAGCTTCCGATCCCCAGGGCATGCCCCATCTCGTGGGTGAGAACCGCGGTGAGGCCCGGGAAGTCGGTGTCGTTCGGATCGATCCCGGTCGTCCCCTCGTAGGCGGTGTGGTTGCCGTTGGGGTCGTTGCTGCGGATGCAGGGCTTCGTCCCATCCGGGTCCATCGGCCAGGCATTGGCGAGGGTGCCGTCCTTCCCGTCGGTCTTCTTTCCGCCGATCAGCCCCATCTGCACATTCATGAGGAAGTCGTCGATGAACTTGCCGTCGACGACCATGGCGGGGAGATCGGAGATGATCGCCTGCTGCCACTTGTTGACCGCCGCCTTGGCCGCCCCCCGGACGATCAATGGCACGTCGCCGATGAAGTTGATGTCGATCTGGAAGCCTTCGCGATCGTTGACGATGGTCGTCGTCGACGACGCATCGACGATCTTGGCGTTGGTCGCCGCACTGAGGACGACGGAGAAGTCGGCCGGCTTCGGCGCCCGCAACGGGGCGTTGGCAAGGATCGGGACCTCGATACTCTTGATTGTTTCGTTGCCGGTGAACGTCAACGTCCCTTTCATGGCCTTGAAGTCGACTCCGCCCGCTGCACCGCCGTCCTTCGTGGCGAAGTTGATCTTCACCGGGGTGGCCCCCGGGGCCCGGTCGAGGACGACATTGAAGATCGCGACAGAGCCGCGGACGCCGTAGGACGGCGCTTCCACCCAGGCCTGTGCGAACGACGACTTCGTTCCAGGGGAGGAATTGAGCGTCAGGCCATTTCCGCTTCCGCCGGCATTCGCCTGGAGGGCGAGATCGTTGACAGACACGGCCTCGGCTGCAGGAGCCGTCTGTCGGGAGGCGAGGTACTGGTCGAGGAGGAGTTCGTCGATGTCGACGGCCGCATCAGCGGCCATCAGCTTCCGAGTCTCGAGTTGCTCAACGTCGATCCTCGCCAGAAGGAAGGTCGACCGGCTGCGGCGGTGGTTCCTCGACATGACATGCACCTCGGAGTCTCTGGATGGGGCACCCGTCACCGGCATTGTGGACCGGGCGACAGAAGTCCGGAGGGAAGGGGAGTTGATGGTGGTTTAGAAGCGATCGGGACCGGGTCTGGAAAGAGAGGCTGACTGGACCCGCTGGGGCGATCTACGCTCCCAGCGGAGCGTTGGTTCACTCCGTCTTTGGTGGCACGTCGACAGGGCCGCAAACGGAGGGCAACGTCACGCCCCCGGAGGAGGAGGGGGTATCGGTGCATCGGTCCGCCGACCCGCCGTTCTCCACCCTGGTCGGAAGGAGAGAAGGCGATAACGGATCTGCCGATTTCGCAGCCCCCTGGACCCCCGTCGTGATCCTTCGAGATCATACCTTCCCGATGAAAGCGTCACCAGTTTTCGGTCGCTGTGGAGCCCGTCGGGCGGGGCGGATAGGCTCGTCTTTCGGCGTCCGACCGCAAGGGCCTCAGCCCACTCGACGCCCGGCCACGAGACCGCACCCCGATGACCTGCCGCTACGACTACGACGTGATCGTCATCGGGGCCGGCCACGC
>JBAWVV010000663.1:0-2160 GCA_037147115.1 Planctomycetia bacterium
CGTCGACCGTGCGGTAGTAGACCGCCATGAAGTCCCAGTCGGGCTCGGTCTCGAGAAGATGCGTCGCCGCGTTGTGGGCGGAGCAGGCCTCGGCGAGTTTTTCGGCGAGGTTCCAGAGCCGCCGGTCTTTCTTCTGATCGACCGTGGGGGCCGCCGGCACGAAGAGCCGCAGCAGATCATCGGGATCGATGTCGTGCGGGCTGACCCGCAAATCGTTCATCGCCGCGGCCAGATCCGGCGGCCAAGAGGTGCCGGGGGGGGGCGCCGGCCATTCGGTAGGATCCTGCCCGACCTTCGGGTTCTGCACGTGGCAGAACATGTTGGAGACGACGCAGCCGGGATGGTTCTCCTCGCCGTGGGTGGCAAACCAGCTGACGACGTGGCTCCGCAGGCCACGCTCCCCGAGGATCTCCCAGATCGTGCGGCACTGTCGCGTCGCGGCCGAAACCGGCACGACGGCACCGGTGCCGGGGTCGACTTCCGTGAACCCCGGCACGCCGTGGTGGTAGGCCATCTTGCCCGTGGCGATGCTCGTCCACAGCATCGGGGAGAGTTGCGGCTCGAGCGTCGTCAGGTTGCCGCTCGAGCCCGATTCGACGAGCCGGGCCAGGCCCGGCAGTTCGCCGGCGTCGAGGAGCGGATGGATGATCTTCCAATCGGCCGAGTCCCAGCCGATGAGAAGCAGTTTCTGTCGACGCGTGGTCATCGGTCAGGCCGCCCCCGCTGCTATCGTCGCCGCTGCGGCCCGCTTCCGCCGCCGGGCCTTCAGGGCCACAACCCCCGCGCCGATCACTGCCATTACCCAGGTCGAGGGCTCGGGAACGATCGCCAACTGGCCGGAGGCAGGATCGAAGACGAGATACTGCCCCCCGGAGGTGTCGGGCGTGTACCAGTTGCCGTTGGCGTTGTGCCCGAACGTCAGCCCGGAATAGCTGCTGCTCCCCGACGCTGTCGTCACCGCATTGAATCCACCCCCCGCCGTGCCAGTGAAATAAAACAAGCTAAACAACGTGCCGTTGGCAAACAGCGGGGTGTCGATGAATGACAGCACGAGGTTGCCGCCGTAGGTGAGGCTGCTTGCGGTGGTGATCCGAAACTGGTCGTAGTCGGTGCCGGCGGTGCCGGCTGCTGAACCGGATCCGACAACCTCCATGAACGTCGTGCTCCCGGCTTGGAGATCGAGCGCTGCGGCGGCAAGCGCCCCGGGGCTATTGCCAGGAGAGAGCACCCCGCCCGACTGCACGGTCACCAGGGCCCCGATCGTGCCGCTGCCGCCGAGGGTGCCGCCATTGCCGACCGTGACGGCGGAATTGGTGAGGCTCCCGTTGACGAGGAGCGTGCCGGCCGAAACGGTCGTCGCTCCGGAGTAGGTGCTCGTGCCCGAGAGGGTCAGCGTGCCGGCGCCCTGCTTCACGAAAGCCACCGTGCCCGAGCCGTTCTGAATCGCCCCGCCGTAGGTTGCGTCGGAGGCAGAGGAGCCTGTCAGCGTCACCGCTCCGGTCGTGGAACTGGTGATGATTCCCCCGGAGGAGCCGCTCAACGTGGCGACGGTGATGCTGTTCCCCTTGAGATCAAGCGTGCCACCATTGACAGCGAGATTGCCGCTGCCAAGGGCGCTCGCGTTGCCCACTCCGAGCGTGCCGGCCGTGAGCGTCGTCCCGCCGGTGTAGGTGTTGGAACCGGAGAGCGTCACGGCACCGGTCCCGAGCTTGGCAAGCGCCCCCGAGCCCGCCATCGCGCCGGAGTAGGTGCCATCGGTCGATTGGTTGAAGGTCACCGCGGCGTTATTCACGATCGCGCCCTGCAGACTCGACGTCGTGCCGACGAGTGAACCGGCAGTCACCGTCGTCCCGCCGGAGTAGGTGTTGGTGCCGGAAAGGGTCACAGCACCGGCCCCGAGTTTCGTGAACGAGCCCGAGCCCGCCATCGCGCCCGAGTAGGTGCCATCGGTCGACTGGCTGAACGTCACCGCGGCGTTGTTCGTGATCGCTCCCTGCAGGCTCGACGTCGTGCCGACGAGCGACCCGGCCGAAATGGTCGTTCCGCCGGTGTAGGTGTTGGAACCGGAGAGCGTGAGCGTGCCGGCCCCGAGCTTGGCAAGCGCCCCCGAGCCCGCCATCGCGCCCGAGTAGGTGCCATCGGTCGACTGGCTGAACGTCA
>JBAWVV010000664.1:0-2156 GCA_037147115.1 Planctomycetia bacterium
TGCCCTCGGCGTCGTAGCCGTAGCGGTAGGTGCCGTCGGAGAGGAGACGGTTCCCCTTGTCGGTCACGAGCCTTGTGCCGGTACGGTTGCCGGTGTTGTCGTAGGTGTACGACTCGTTCGTCAGGCTCGCGCTTTTGAGCTGGTCGGTAGCGTCGAGCGCGAGAGTACTTGTGCCCTCGGGCGTCGTGAATGTCGAGATCCGGCTCGCGGCGTCGAAGGTGTAGCCGTACGAGATCGCCGGGCGCGACGAACTCGATCCGCAATGCTACCTGCCGAGCGTCCTTGCGCGGCTGCCAAGTATGACATCGAGCGACTTTGGCAAGCTCTTGCCCGACACTTGGAAGCGACCGGATGGCAATGTCACGTCGGACACAACCTCTGAATCCTCTAGACAACGACCTCGCTGCTCTTTCGCAGCTCGTCGTATTTTAAGTCATCGAACTCGCCACGCCATTCACCCACGCCGCCAATCGCCTTTAACGCGAGCTCGAACACGGCCGGAGAAGTGTAGGTCCTGAGAGGCAATTCATTTGCTTCCGCAGCTGTCGCTTGTCGCCGTCGAGTCCGTTCTAGATTCTCCACCACAACCGCGTCACTCTGTGCGTACTTGTAATGTGGCAACGCAATGCTCGGCAGGTTTTCGGTGATGTTCCCGACGATTGGCCAATGCCGGTGGTTAAGTTTGGCGTCGAACGTATTACCAGCGAGCAAGATATCTGACTTAACTATCTGCCGGATGCTGGGTATCTCACCGGGCCGTGTCGTCTCGGCATACACGCAGATAAAGAGTACGCCCTTGATATTCTTCTCCGGCCGGAGCACCACCTGCCCGTAACCGACTCTTGCTGAGTCAATCGTGATTTGGAATACGTCGCCGACGCTGATTTTCGCTTTATCTGCCATGAGTCCCTCTACGGCTTGTCGAAGGTACCGCTCGCAGCACGGTAGCGCACGTCGTTCATCTGATATCGCTTGTTCGAGAGAAGCCCGCCCGGGTTCGACTTAGTCGTCGGGCCGCCGAGTTGTCGAATCCAGCTCTCTTCAAGCACATGTAGCGGTATGCCTGCGTCTGCGCGCCCCAGCTCCTTGAAAATGAACTCTGAATTCGGAAAGCGGTTGCTGTGATCGACTTGCCGAAGGAGATAGTGATCCCACGACATCGACTGGCCCACATACGGCTTCACCCCGCCAGACAAATCCGTCCGCAGGTAAACGACGCCGTCAGGTACCACGTCCAATGTGGATCGCGGAATGGACACACTTGTCCCAGCATTCTTCCCCACCCCCGCCCAATCGTCAACACGACTCCAGACCCTGGCGGCGGCGGAGTTCAGGGAGCTCGACACCCGGCTCACGGCGGCCGAGCCGGGGAGATTCGTGAAGGCGGAGGCGCCGAAGGCCGACCTTGTTATCCCGGCGCCACCCGCCGCGATCCCCGCGAACTGTCCCAGCCCTCCGACGAATCTCCCCACGCGGTCTTCCGCCGCCACCGCCTCGTGGCTCGCCAGATCGATCCCCACCGCCCCTTCGGCCATCGAGTGGGTGCCCGCCATCTGGCCGGCGATGTTGTAGGCCACTTGCCCCCACTGGCCGTTGAACCTCCCGCCGTTGTTGTTGACCGTGATCTGGAAGGCCCGCTCGCCGAGCTGACGACCGGCCTCCCCGGTCACGAGCCCCGTGACGCCGCCGACGATGCTGTCGGAGATCGAACCGAAGAACGCCTTCGTCCCCGACAAGAAGGGACTCTCGAACGATGGCGTTGACTTCGCCCGCGCCATGACAAACGGCGTTGGCGTCGAATTGCCAGCTCCGCTCGTGAGCAGCGTCCCTGCCCCATACGCTCCCCACCCGGCCGCTGGGACGTTCCCCTTCGCTCCCCCGGCCCACTTCGCCGTCAGGCCGCTCGGGTCGATCCGATCGAGCGGATCGTTGCCGACATAGCGGAAGAGATTCGTGTCACCGCCCTTGAAGCCGCTCGGGTCTTCGGTGACGAAGCGGCCGGTGTTCGCGTCGTACCACCGGGCCCGGTCATCCGAGAGACCGGTCTTTTCGTCGAGTGGCCGGCCGGTGTAGCCAAACGCCACCCCGACGCCCGAGCCAGCCAGCGTCGCGGCGCCGGGGCTCAACGTCGCCGTGCGCGAAAGGATCTTCCCAAA
>JBAWVV010000665.1:0-2156 GCA_037147115.1 Planctomycetia bacterium
TTGACTGGGGGTCAAGAGGTCGCAGGTTCAAATCCTGTCGCCCCGACTGGTTGGAAGCCGGCCGTCCTTTCTCTTTCTTGGACGGCTGGCGAGGCGATGGGCCATCTGTCGATGGTCGTCCGGCACGGCATCGCGGCGTACGGCATATGCCGACGCGGGCTCCCTGGCCCTTGGCGGTGGGTTTGGCTGCCCCGGACTTTCTTCCGAGGAGTGCTTCGGTGACCGAGATCGTTTTCGTGGTCGAGGAGGCTCCCGAAGGGGGCTTTGTCGCCGAGGCCGTCGGCGCTTCGATTCCCACCGAGGCCGACACGCTCGAGTCGCTTCGCACCGCGATCCGGGAAGCCGTGCCCTGCCATTTCGAGGAGGGCACGGGCCGAGGGTGATCAGGCTCGCAACGACGCCAGCCGCCCCTCCATCAGGGATGCGTCGGCGAGCGCGTCGGGGACGATGATGAAGGAGCAGGGAACGCTTGGGCAGAGGATCGTGACATGGCCTTTGCGGATCGGCCGAGGCTCGCCAGCCACGATCGGCACAAGTTCGCAGCCCTTGCGTCGCAGGGAGTTCTCCCAGTGCGTGACCGAATGACGCGTTGAAACTTTGGCTCCACCCTCCCACAGGTCCGCCTCGACGATTCGGGCCAAAAGCTTGCCCCTGCAGCCCTCGCAAGCGAGCGCGGGCTGCTGCCGTTCGTCGTTGGATCGGCCCCCGATTTCACCGCTGCCGCACGGGCATCGTTTGATGAGGCTGTAGTACGCGCCGATGCCCCTGGGCGCAGGCGACGGATCCGACCGTGTCGGTGATCGGCAGGTTCTGAAAAGCCAACTGCCCCACGCCGTCGGGATCTTCTCCTCGATGGCGACGGCGAGCTCCACCCGCGTCGGTCTGGCGGCCTCGACTTCCGCGTATACCCGATCTCGGTCGCCGAGATCGACCTCGGCCGACGCGGTCGCTGCACGGACCGCCCACGGACCCTTCCCCGCTTCCCAGATGAGCCGATCGTCCGTGATCAAGATCCACCCAGGCCCGCCGGGCTGCCACTCGATGGGCGGGTGGAGGTTGATCACCGGGTGGCCTTGGATGATGAGCCAAGGGTCGCAGGTCTGTTCAGGATGTTCTATCGACATGTCAGGCTTCTCCTTTTTGTGTTTGCGATTCAAGCATCAACAAGCCACCACGCGAAAGCGACCGGCTCCGAACGCGGCATTACCAGTCTTGAGAAGCCGGGGTCTTCCCGCTTCGATGCCACAAACTCACCGTGCTCGCGGATGTGGGCAAAGAGCTCGTCGCGGAGCTGGATCGCCCGCTCGAGGTCACGGGTGCGAAGCGAACGACGGATGCGACGCTTCCGGTGGTCGAAATGCAGGGTGTAATGAACCCAATACACGCCGCCGTTGTTGAGCCAGAGATGGTGATCGCGTCGACGAGTGTTGATGCGAATCGACAAGAATCCGATCGGCATGACGAGTTCCTCTCGCTGTCGTGTGTTTTCGTCCGGAACGTTCCGGGCGACGCATCCTCGAGATCCATTGCTGGATCCCGGAACCACCTTGTCGGCGAGGCAGAGGCCTACGCCGCTAGGTTGGACGGTCGACCCCTTTGCGGGGCCGGCCAATCGAGCCGAATGCTGGGGGAATCTTACCACCCTCGGAAGAGTGGTCTCCAGGTGTTCCGTGTCATAGCGGGGCTGAAGAGCCGGGAGCGTGCGGGCTACTGCACCTTCAACGGCCTGGCGACCGCCGCGAAGGAGTCGCCGGCGGCGTTCGTACTTGCTGGCGGCTACGTCGGCGACTGGCTGACTCGAGATGAGCTCGTGGCGTTGCACGTCGCGACGATCACGAAGGCCCACGAGATCTGGACACGAAAGCAGGCGGAGAAACAACGCCGTTCCAACCGGTGGCGGCTTGGCGAAGAGGAGGTGAGGCGATGAGCGACGAGGATTCGGAGGACGATGGCGAAATCCGCTGCCCGATCTGCCGGAGTATCGACTCCTGCAAGCATCAGCTGTTCTTCTACGACGTGACGTTCGGCGAGACGATGGCCGGAGTCGTCGATAAAGAGGAGCTCGACAGCATGACCGCTACGGCGCTGGTGACGGCGATCAAGGAGGGCTCGACGCCGGACTGGTACGACCCCGAGATCAGCGAGCTCTTCGAGCG
>JBAWVV010000666.1:0-2156 GCA_037147115.1 Planctomycetia bacterium
CCTCGTTGTCGTCGAGGATATAGACCGTTTTCACGCCCCGCTTCTTCGCCCAGTCCGCCGAGAGCGGCCCCTGCAGGTCGTCGGCGGGCACCACTCGCGTGTAGTTGAAGCGGCCCGTCGGCCGGTAAACCTCCGGCTCACCCGGCGCCCCGAGGCCGGGCTTCGTCAGCCCCACCGCCGTGTTGGCGGGCGACACCATCAGCAGGTCGCCGAGGTTGAGGATCGGCATCGACACCTTTGCCGCGCCGGAGTTGAACGTGCCGATGTAGGCCATCACGTCGGGATCCTGGAGCGCCCGGCGGGCATTGGCGGCCTCGGCTTCGCTCGTCCACTGGCCGGCGGCGGCGGTGGAATCGTCGAGGTCCAGGTACTCAACCCGGAAGGGGCCGACCTGGCCGCCGGCCTCCTCAATCGCCATGCGGATGCCGCGAACGATCGTGTCGGACTGCTGCTTGGCACTGCCGGTTCGCGGCAGGCTCGACACGATCTTCACCAGGGTCGGATCGGCCGGCCGGCATCCAGCCGCAATGGCCATGCCCACGACCAGCCACGCGGCCCACGTCCATGCTTTCATGGGCGTGAATGTAGGAACCCCGGCAAACCCGCGTCAAACCGGGCTCTTCGCCACCAGTCGCCAGCAGCGGTGGATCCGCTCGTTTCGGAAATCCTCCGGAATCGTCCGCGCGGTGACCTCGCGGATCGTGAACCGCGACTCGAGCCGGTCGGCGGCGAGGTGAAAACGGCGGAAGTTGGTGGAGAAATAGACCACGCCACCCGGCACGAGGTTCCGGCCCACGAGTTCGAGCAGGTCCGCATGGTCCCGCTCGATGTCCCAGGGTGTCTCGCTCTTTGCCGACCTGGAGTACGTCGGCGGATCGACGACGACGAGGTCGAACGGCGGCTCGCCGCGGCGGGCCCGGTGCTCGAGGAACGCTCGGGCCTCGTCCCGCACGGTGCGATGGCGGCCCGCATCCTTGAAGCCGTTGTGCGCGAGATTGGTCCGCGTCCAATCGAGGTAGGTGTTGGAGAGATCGACGCTCGTGGTCTCGGCCGCACCCCCGGCGGCGGCGTAGACCGAAAAGCTCCCGGTGTAGCAGAAGAGGTTGAGAACCCGCTTCCCCGACGCCTCGTCGCGGACCAGCGACCTGGTGATCCGGTGGTCGAGGAACAGTCCTGTATCGACGTAGTCGGAGAGGTTGCAGTCGAAGGCGAGGCCCCCTTCGTGCACCGTGACCATTGCCTTCCGCTCGGCCAGCTTCTCGTACTGCTCCCCTGCCCGTTGCCGTCGCCGCGCCTTGAGAAACGTGTGGTCGGGGGGCACACCGAGTTCGGCCGCAGCCGCCTCGATCATCCGGTCGAGCCAGACCTCGTGCTCGATCTCGGTCCGCTCGTGCGGGCGGTCATACTCCGCCGCGTGCAGCCAGCCGGCGTACCAGTCGATCGCCAGCGGGATCTCGGGGATATCTCGGTCGTAGACGCGAAACGCCTCGATCCCCTGGCGGCGCGCCCACTTCGCAAGGTGCTTGAACCGCTTGGCAAGCCGGCGGCGGAAGTCGCCAATCTGGTCGGCGGTCGTGCGCGCGCGCGGCCGGCCGGGGCGGGGTGCGTTGGACGCTTCATCGTTCGCGCCGTCGGCGCCGGGACGGTACGAGTTGCCTTGCCCGGATCTTTCGCCACCACCCGGCTCGCCACTGCGCACCTCCTCAGGGCGAAATCTCCAAGGCTCGGCATCCTCGCACCGATCCCGGCTGGCGGCGGCTGCGCCGAGCGAGCCGGTAACTGAAGACTCGCCCCGGCCTTCGACCTGGGATGGAGGGGGAGGAAGAGATGGTGGTGATGGTGGTGATGGTGGTGGTGAGCCCGCTCTTTCACGGATGGTGAGTTCGAGGAGCCTGCACGGGATCGGGCCGTTCATGAGCGGGATGCGGTGGCTTGGGCGGAGGCCGAGCTGCGTCATCGCCGGCGTGTCAGCGGCGAGGATCGCCGCCCGCCAGCCGCCGCACCGCTGCACCATCCAATCGCCCAGCCGGCGAAAGAGCGCACCGGCTCGGGGCAGCGGGAGCCGCTCGCCATACGGCGGATTGGTGATGATCAGGCCCGGATGCTCCGGCGGCCGAACCTCTTCGAAGTGTCGCGTGTCGATCGAAACCGCTGCC
>JBAWVV010000667.1:0-2150 GCA_037147115.1 Planctomycetia bacterium
GTGATGGCCATTGCAGCGGGCCAGACGGTGACAGATGCGGGGGGGCGATCGGGAACCGGGGCACTCATCAAGCGGGGCGGCGGCGTGCTGGTGCTGAACGGCGCGAGCAGGCACTCCGGCGGCACGATTGTGGAAGCGGGCGCGCTCGTGATCCGGGATGTCGCGGCGCTGGGAAGTGGGCGGCTGGAAGTGTGGGCCGGAGCGTGCGTGACGCTTGATGTGGGCTTCGGCGAAGTCGTCCTCTCGGCTCTCATCGTGGATCCGCTCGGCCGGATCGAGCTTGGCACAGGCCGGCTGTCGATCGCTTCGGCAGGGATCACCGAGGCGGTGGTTCGGCAGATGCTGATCCTTGGTCGGAACGGCGGCGCCTGGGATGGCACGGCAGGTTTCAGTTCGCGGGCGGCGACGCCGGGTCGTGGCCGTGCGCTCGGCTACGTCGCCACCCCCGACGCGATCACGATCGCCTATGCCGCTGCGGGAGATGGCAACCTTGACGGCATCGTGGATCTTTTCGACGCGAACGGCCTTGCTTCGGCTCTCCAGTCAATCGAGCCGGCGGGCGCCGCATGGTATTCTGCTGACTACAACTACGACGGCGCTGTCGACGTGCTCGACATTGTCGACTTTCTCAGCACGGGCTTGTTTGACCAGGGCAGTTACCTGACTGCCTCCGAGGCGGCCTTCGCGTCATACGGCGCGGAGTGAGCCGGCGGAGTCGTACTATGGCTCAAAGGCGCGAACTGCCTACAAAGATCTGTCGCTCCTGCGGCCGGCCATTTTCCTGGCGGAAGAAGTGGGAACGCGATTGGGACCGTGTCGTCTACTGCAGCGACCGGTGCCGGCGACACGGGTCTGCGGTGAAGAAGGAGTGAATGACATGGATTCCGGTACGTATGTGATCGCAGGCGGCTCGAGCGGCATCGGCTTGGAACTCGTGCGGATGCTCGCTCCCAGTGCCGCGCGGATCGACGTCTGGTCGCGAGAACTCCATGATCTCCAGGCCGGAGGCGTCGTGCGGCACGCTGCCTGCGATTTTGGGATTCCCGACGGTCCGCTGCCGGAGGCTCCGGAAGAGATCTGTGGCGCGGTCTACTGCCCCGGCACGATCACGCTCCGGTCGTTTCGCAGCCTCTCCACCGCCGACTTTCGTCATGATCTCGAGCTCAACCTGATCGGTGCGGTGCGGTTCCTGCAGGCCTGCCAGCCGCGGCTGCGCGGACAGGATGGCTGCCCCGCGAGCGTGGTGCTCTTCAGCACGGTGGCGGTTGGCCAGGGCATGCCGATGCACGCGTCAGTGGCGGCCGCGAAGGGGGCCGTGGAGGGGCTCGTGCGGTCGCTGGCAGCCGAGTGGGCGCCGAAGATCCGCGTGAACGCGATCGCACCGGCGCTCATCGATACGCCGCTCGCCGCCCGGCTGCTCTCGTCTCCGGAGAAGCGGGAGGCTCTTGCCTCGCGGTATTCGCTCAAGCGGATCGGTACGCCCGCCGACGCTGCAGCCCTTGCGAGGTTCCTGCTCTCGAACGAGAGCAGCTGGATGACGGGCCAGGTAGTCGGGGTCGACGGAGGCATGTCGACGCTACGGGCTTGATCGGCTCCCGCGACGGCTTGCGGCGGGGGACTCCCGCAGCCAAGATGCATGACGCGAGACACGAGTCGCGGCGTCCACCCGGACGAACCCGACTCCAGCCCCAGAGCACGACTCCATGGCCACCAAGAACATTACGCTTCCCACGCCGGCAGAACGGACAGCAGCCCTCAAGGAGCGGCGGCAGCTGAAGATGGCCCGCTCGGCGCATGCCTACGTGCGGGGCAACACCAAAAACTTTTACGACTGGCTCGAGGGGAGCACTGGCCAGGCGGTGCCGGCCGGCCCTGCGATCTGGATCTGCGGCGACTGCCACGCCGGCAACATCGGGCCGATCGCGAGTGCCAAGGGGACGGTCGCCATTCAGATCCGCGATCTCGATCAGACGGTGATTGGTAATCCGGCGCACGACCTGATCCGGCTCGGGCTGTCGATGGCCAGTGCCGCCAGAGGCTCCGACCTGCCGGGCGTGACGACGGCGCGGATGATGGAGCAGCTCACCGAGGGATATGAGCAGAGCTTTGGTGCCGCCGCCGATGTGGAGGAGGAATGGCCCGAGGTGGTT
>JBAWVV010000668.1:0-2149 GCA_037147115.1 Planctomycetia bacterium
CTACCAACGCGCGCGAGCTGCAGGGCTGAACAACCTTCGCGGCGATGCCCCCGACGCTGAAGAGCAGATCGCCCGTGCCCAGACACCGCTGGAACGCACAGGGCTTCGGCGGGCGGCCGACGGGCACGGGTGGGACCCGGGGGAGTGGCGGCTGACTGTCGTCTACAGCGACCCTGTTCGCCGCGTGCTGTCACTCAAAAACCCGTTCACCAACGCACTTGCAGAGGTGCCAATGTCAACGGACGAGTGGCTCAGCCCGGCCAGGGTGGCGGCGAGGATTCTCGAAGCCACGGGAGTGGTGGACGTCACCGACCCGAATTCGAAGGCGTGGGCAGGAGCCTGGAGCGGCTACACCAGCCGGGACCCACAACTCGAAGTCAGGGGACTGAAGTCCAAGTTGATGGAAGAGCCCTACGTCACCCACTACTACCCGCCTCCGGAGGAGAAGCTCCACGCGGTCTGCGCGTCGAGACTGCTCAACTTCCTTGGGCGATACACGAAGCCAGAAGACCAGACCCACATTGAGGCGTCGCCTTCGGGTGAGCCGAAGTGGATTTACCACGAGGGGCAGCTGGAGCTGTGGTTTCGCTGGGCCGAGGCATGGAGCGCCATCGGCGAGGAAAGTCGCGGGCAGATCCCCCCGGGCAAGATCGTGGAAGTCTCGAAGCGGGTCAGGGAGATCACGGCTGAGGCCGAGTTCCCCCACGGGTTCAGGAAGGGTCGGACGGGGACCAACATGCGGTTCACCCGATGGACCGACAGGCACCTCCGCGCCCTGGAGTCCGTCGCAGGAGCCGCCCCCGGCCCTGCAGGCCCGCTATAGGAGAACCCCTGCGTTGTTGTGTTTTGAAGAACGTTTTTGCCGATTTTCCGATGACATGTGTTGTAAGCCTATACGTGGCAGCCGGTTGTGGGTCATCGGGCCCGCATCGGCCGCTTTAGGGAGCCGATGACGATGGCAATCGTGGAGCGAGTGATCGGGGGCGCGGGCACGGGGAAGACGCGGTTCATCCTCGATCGCATGTGCGAGATCCAGAAGAAGTTCCGTCTCGAGCCCGAGCAGATCGGGTTCAGCACGTTCACCCGTATGGCACGGCGGGAAATGACCGTCCGCGCGGCTGGGCGGTGGGGCGTGTCGGAGAAGTTCCTGAACCGGGACGGCTACTTCCGAACTTGCCACAGCCTCTGTCTTCGGCAACTGAAGGTCGTCCCAGACCAGCTTCTCGTGGATGACACCAAGTCCCGTGAATGGATCGCAAACCGAGTCGGAATCGAGCTCAAGGTTCGGTTGGACGAGGGCGGCAATCCCTTCTTCGAGCCGATGGGCAAGAACGACTCCGAGGGCGCGGCCGCCCTGATGGCGTGGCAGTTGGCCCGCCGGACGCTGACGCCGATGCGGGAATGGATCCGCGTTCGGCAGGAACAGGGCGAGCCGGTGGTTTCGTGGGACGCGGTCAATGACGTCGTCCAGCGCTACGAGACCGCGAAGCGCGTGTTGGATCGCCTGGACTTCGATGACATCCTGGCTCAGTTTGCCGGCCTTTCCTTTACGGTCGAGGGAATCCGAGACGTCCACCCAAGGGGCGAGTTGCCCGACGGCGTGGAGGCGTGGTTCTTGGATGAGTGCCAGGATTCGACCGCGCTCATGAACAGGGTTTTCCAGCGGCTGGCGGCTGGCGCGAATGTCCGGTACTGCCTACTGGCCGCCGACCCGTACCAGGCCCTCTATAGCTACGCCGGGGCGAGTGCAGACCACTTCTTGGCGTGGCCGGGCCAGGAGTCGATCATGCCGAGGTCGTACCGGTGCCCGCAGGTCGTGATGGCCCTTGGAGAGCGGTGCCTCCAGCAGATGCATCGGGGCTATCAAGATCGGGGGATCGCGCCCGCTCCCCACGCGGGCCAGGTCGTCCAGGCAGGCTCGTCGGAGGAAGCCATCGGCGAACACGTGGTCGCCGATCAGCCCTGCCTCATTCTCGCCCGCTGTTCGTATTCGCTCGCGTCCTACGCGGACCGTCTCCGCGAAGCCAGGATCCCCTTCACCGATCTCCAGGGCGGCCCAAGCGCGATCATCGCCGGGTTCCGGGCAATCTGGGATCTGGGGCACGGCGAACCCGTTTACGGACAGGATTGGAAGGAGGCGATCCTGATG
>JBAWVV010000669.1:0-2147 GCA_037147115.1 Planctomycetia bacterium
CGTCTCTCAGTGCCAACGGCGGAGCCACCCGCGGCGCCAGAAAAACCACATCAGCCCCCCCGTCGTCGCGAGCATGATCGCGATCGCCACCAGCGCCCCGTAGCGAAAGCGCAGCAGCGGCATATTCCAGGGGGAATCGGTGTCGAAGTTCATCCCGTAGAAGCCGGTGATGAACGTCAGCGGCATGAACAGCGTGGCGATCACCGTCAGCACCTTCATAACGTCGTTCATCCGGTTGTTGATGCTCGCCAGATAGATGTCCCGCAGATCGCTGCCGATCTCCCGGTAGGCCTCCATGAGGTCGAGCAGTTCCATCGTGTGGTCGTAGCAGTCGCGGAAGTGGGCCCGGGCATGATCCCCCACCAGCGACGTCGGCTCGCGGCCGAGGGCGTGGAGGAGATCGCGCGTCGGCCAGAGGGCGCGCCTGAGGGTCATGAGGTCGTTGCGAACATCGTGGATCCCGGCAAGCGCCGTCCGTGACGGCCGGTCGAGGGCCTCCTCCTCGAGATCCTCGAGCCGGTCGCCGAACTGCTCGAGGACGGGGAAATAGCCTTCGATCACCACATCCATCAGCAGCGCGCACAGCGCGTCGGCTCCCTCGTGGCCGATCCGGGTGCGGCCATGCCGGATCCGCTGCCGAACGGTGGCAAACGGGTCGTGGGCGGAGCGTTCCCGGAACGTGATCACGTAGCGGTCGCCGAGGAAGATGCAGACCGGATCGGTGACGATTTGCTGCCCGTCGTGTCGCACCGTCCGCGCCGCGATCAGCACCTGATGACCGAAAACTTCAACCTTGGGCCGCTCGTCGGGGGTGACGGCATCTTCGAGGGCCAGATCACTGATCTCGAAGCCATCGCCGATCATCCGCGTTGTGGCCGGATCGTCGAGCCCCTCGACATCGATCCACAGCACCGGCCAGGTTTCCCGAGCGATCGTCAATTCGTCGGCCCGCAGGACCGTCGACTCCGCGCTCGTCGTCGGATCACATCCGAGCAGCCGGAGGACCGCCGGCGGGGTCGCCCCGGCCGCGGTCGGCTCGAGCGCTAGCCGGCCGGCGAGATCGGGACGACGGTGGCGACGACGGCGGCGCTGTTTGCGATGAGACATGCAGCAAGTTCCCTGTTGTTTCGGCGGCGCGGCCAACGTTCCCGTGGCGGCCCCCCTCGAGGAGAGTCATACTCTCTCCAGCCCCGTCCGGACGATCCCGGCTGGCGCCCCCCAACCGTGCTCCGCCATGCCAGCTTCACCGATCCCCGATCCCCCCGACGATCGAGGGACCGCGGAGGGCCCCTCCGCCGCGCCGGACGACGCCGCGTCGCCGGTCGGCGAGGCGTTTGCGTGGGCGTCGCGGATTCTCGCGATCGGGCTGGCGATGTTTCTTCCCGGGGTTGGCGGCACCTGGCTCGACGCCCGGCTCGGCACCCGATTCCTCGGCCCCGTGGGGCTGATCTTCGGATTTAGCGCCGCGCTTTTCTGGCTCGTCCAGATCGGCAACAGCGTGAAGCCCTATCGCCCCAGAAGAACGAAGCGTTACCGGACCCCTTCCCCCTCCGATGAACTAGGGAAGGGGACCGGGCATGACTGACCGAACCGGCGCCACCGCCGACGCCGCCCAAGCCGAGAGTGGAAAAAGAACTCTCCTCGGAGCGGTCATCCTCCTCGCCGTCCTCGCCCTCCTCGCTGCCGCCGCGATTGCCCACGGCGGCCCGACCCGACAGGGAGGCCCGGAGTGGTTGCGAGCCGTCGTGCTCGTGGCAGGGGTGTGCGGCGCGTCGAGCCTGGGCGGGTGGTTTGTCGCCCGACTTGGCGCCGGGGGGGCCGCGCTGGCAGTCTCTGGCTCCCTCGGCGGGATCGTCCTCCGCCTCGTTCTGCCCTTGCTCCTGCTCGGCTGGCTGTCCGTTGATCCAGCCACGGCTCCAGGAGCCGTTAGCCTGCGGGAAGCGGGCGCCGGGGGCCTTTTGGTCGTTTTTTACCTCACCCTCCTTGCCACCGACATACTTCTGCACATCATGTGGGGGCCGAAGGGTCCCCTCCTCCCCGCCCGGGAACGTGAGACCACCCCCGACAACCAAGTCTGAGATTCGCTCCATGTCCGACCACAATCCGATCTACCACCTCAAGGACGCCTACTTCTTCGAGGTGCCGAA
>JBAWVV010000670.1:0-2146 GCA_037147115.1 Planctomycetia bacterium
AACCCGCTCCGGCTGGGGCCGATGAGCGAGCTCCAGCCCGATCTGGCGCTCCTTGCGCCGCGCTATGACTTCTACCTCCATCTTGAGCCCTCTCCGGCCGACGTGCGCCTCGTGGTGGAGGTGGCCGACACGAGCCTTGCCCACGACCTCGCGGTCAAGGCTCCGCTCTATCTGGCGGCAGGAATTCCCGAGATCTGGGTCATCGACGCCGTCACCCGGCGTACCCACCGCTTCGAGGCCGGCGCCGCCTCGGTCCAGCTAGGTCCGACGCTGATTCTCCCCGACGAGCCGCTCTGCTTCAGTCTCTTCCAAGCGTCCCTCTCCGAGATCCTCCCCCCATCGGCAGGCACTGCGCCGTAGCCCACGGGGCGTGACGCAGCCGCCGCGGAAGGCTCACCACCTGCGACGTCGGCCCCGCCGAGCGCTCCCTTGAATGCCGGCGATCCAAAGCGATTGGTTACACCGAGGATGAAAGAGGCACAGCGGGCCCCGAACCTCTGGGTGGTTCGTCGGCGGGGCCGGCATAAGTTTCGTCGTTCCTCGGGGGACCTCGTCACTCCTCAAGCGTTCGCCTGTCCCCGCCTCGCCTGTGCGGGAGTAGAAAATTGCGCAGATTTGGTGGCTGGCACCTTTTCCCCCGCCGGGAGAGCCAAGGACAACGTTGTTTGACGGGCCGATCGCCGATACGTATCGTAAAAGTCTAGCTCTACGTATCGGAGGGTTTTGCCATGGCCAAGCTCACGCTTTCCGCCGACCGGGATGTGATCGCCGCAGCGAAGGCCGTCGCCGCCGAGCGGGGCACGAGCGTCTCGGCTCTCTTCAGCCAATTCGTCGCCGGTCTCGTATCGGCACGCACGCCCTCCACGGCGCCCCGCGTCGGGCTCCCTCCGATCACGCGCCGGCTCAAAGGGCTCGCCAAAGTTTACGGGGATCCCACCGACCGGGAATTGCTCGAGCGGGCGATCAGCGAACGCCACCGGCCATGACTGCCCGGGTCTTTCTCGACACGAACGTGCTCCTCGACCATCTCCTCGGTCGCGAACCACACGCCGAGGACGCCGGGGAGGTCTGGGCGATGGTGGAACGAGGGGAGATCGTCGGCTGCGTGGCGGCGATCAGCTTCAACTTCGTCTACTACGTCGTGCGACACGAGGCCGGCGAACGAGCAGCACGACGGGCCCTCTCAGGGATGCGTGACCTTTTTGAGATTGTGGCCGTCGACGCCCAGTCGATTCACCAGGGTCCGAAAAAGGTGCCAGCCACCAAAATTGGAGAACCTTGCAGCTTGCCCAGATTTGGTGGCTGGCACCTTTTTTCTTCTACAAGCTCGTCGCCGGGCAGTGACCGGCCGGTCGACCGTGAACGATTCCCGTGGCCCACGGCGATCACGATTGCCCCCAGATCCTCCTCCAGTCGTCCCTACCATAGCCACCATCGCTCCTCCCGATCCGGCGTCGCTCCCGGCCCGGCATCGGCTCACGGTCGACGATTTTCATCGGATGGGAAAGGTCGGCATTCTCGGGCCCGACGCGCGGGCCGAGCTCATCGATGGCGAGGTGTTTGACATGTCACCGATCGGTCGTCTCCACGCCGCCCTCGTCGCCCGCCTCGCGGCCGCCTTTCATGAGTCGCTCGGCCGATCGCACCTGGTGTGGACACAAAACCCGCTCCGGCTGGGGCCGATGAGCGAGCTCCAGCCCGATCTGGCGCTCCTTGTGCCGCGCGCGGATTTCTACCTCGATCGCGAGCCCTCTCCGGCCGACGTGCGCCTCGTGGTGGAGGTGGCCGACACGAGCCTGGCTCACGACCTCGCGGTCAAAACTCCGCTCTATCTCGCGGCGGGGATTCCCGAGATCTGGGTCATCGACGCCGTCACCCAGCGCACCCACCGCTTCGAGGCCGGCGCTGCCTCGGTCCAGCCGGGTCCGACGTTGATTCTCCGCGACGAGCCGCTCTGCTTCAGACTCTTCCAAGCGTCCCTCTCCGAGCTCCTCCCCCCATCGGCAGGCGTTGCGACGTAGCTACGGGGCAAGACGCAGCCGCCGCGGCGTGCTCACCACCTGCGACGTCGGCCCCGCCCGAGCGCTCCTTTGGCCTAGATTTGGTGGCTGGCACCTTTCCCCCGCCGTGAACGGTTACCCGTATC
>JBAWVV010000671.1:0-2142 GCA_037147115.1 Planctomycetia bacterium
CCGGCAGCGGAAAACCAGCGGGAGGGGCGACCGGGATGGCGCCGGCCGGCTGAGGGACGGTCACGCCGGGAGGCAGCGGCGGCGGCAGCGTCTGCGCTATCGCCAACGGACCGGTGGCGGCGACGAGCAGCCCCACCAGCAGCCAGACGTGTCGCAGCCTCATGGCCCCCGCCCCCAGAACCGCTGCGGCCGGTGCGAATGCCGCGCCGCGGAAGGCTGTTGTGCGGGGGGAAGGCTGTGGCATGTCGGGCCCTTCACACTGTCGATGGCCGGAGACCACCGGATGGGGTTGATCGGGGAGCGCGTCGAGCCGGGATGGCGACGGCGGTGTCCCCGTGACGACGCGAAGAGCGTACCACGCCGGGGGAGCAGCCGCCCACCGGCGTTTGGCCGGGAAAAACGGCGTTCCTCCACCGTCACGGCCGGTCGGCCCAGCGGCGGCATGAAGCGGCCGTCGCCGGCCGGGAAGGGAACCGAAGGCAGGGAGGGCTCCCCCACAGGCAGGCCACGCGGGAGTCACTCCTCCGGGCGCTGGCGGACGATCTCCCCTTCGACCATGTAAATCACATCCTCGGCGACATTCGTTGCCATGTCGGCGATCCGCTCGATGTGCTTGGTGATCGAGTTGACGCGGAGGAGGGCCTCGACGTTCTCCGGGTGCTGCTTAATGCCGGCGAGAATCCGCCGGCGGACCTTCTGACGGGCCTTGTCGACGACGTCATCCTGCTCGCGGATCCTTCGAGCCAGGACCGGGTCGCCGTCGATCACCGCCGTCAGACATCCCCGCACCATCTCCTCGGCCTGCATCGCCATCGTGCGGATCTCCGGCGGCAGTTCGACCGGCCCCGCCCCCTCGAGCTGGGCGACCCGCTTGGCAATATTCTTGGCCAGATCCCACATCCGCTCGAGATCGTTGTTGATCTTGAGAACCGCGACGACGAAGCGGAGATCGGCCGCCACCGGCTGATAGAGCGCCAGGATCTTGAGACACTCCTCCTCGACCTCGACCTCCATCCGGTCGAATGCTTCGTCGCTGGCGAGGACGCGCTGAGCGAGTGGGACATCGCGGTTGATGACCGCCGAGATCGACTTCGAAATCGCCTCCTCGACGACCGTGCCGACGCGGCGGATCTTCTCCTTCAGATTGCCGATCTGCCGTTCGATATGCCGCGTCATCGATCCCTCCCGTCGGGAGGCCTCCGTTGGAACCCGTCAACGCCGTTCACGCCCCCACCGGCTCATCCGAAGCGCCCGGTGACGTAGGCCTCGGTCTCGCGGAGCACCGGCTTGGTGAAGATGTCGGTCGTCGGGCCGTACTCGATCAGCCTCCCGAGGTACATGAAGGCGGTGTAGTCGCTCGAGCGGCTCGCCTGCTGCATGTTGTGGGTGACGATGAGCACGGAGTAGAGCCCGCGCAGCTCCTGGATCAGATCCTCGACTTTGCCGGTGGCGATCGGATCGAGGGCCGAGCAGGGTTCGTCGAGAAGGAGGACCTCCGGCTCGGCGGCGATCGCCCGGGCGATGCACAGCCGCTGCTGCTGGCCGCCGGAGAGCCCCAGGGCGCTCTCGCCGAGCCGATCCTTGACCTCGTCCCACAGCGCGGCGCCGCGGAGGCTCCGCTCGCACACCTCGTCGAGGACGGCGCGCCTCGATTCACCGTCGATCCGCAGGGCATAGACGACGTTCTCGTAGATGCTCATCGGGAATGGATTGGGGCGCTGGAACACCATCCCCATCCGCTTGCGCAGCTCGATGACGTCCATCCGCTTGTCGTAGATTGGGTCGCCATTGAGCCGCATCTCGCCGCTGATGCGGACGCTCGGCACGAGGTCGTTGAGCCGATTGACGCTGCGGAGGAGGGTCGACTTCCCGCAGCCACTCGGGCCGACCAGCGCCGTCACCTTGCCGTGGGGAATCGGCATCGTGATCGAGTGGAGCGCCTGCTTGGTGCCGTACCAGAGATTGAAGTGGTCGATCTCGAGGACGGCCGGCGTTTGCCGAACCCGTTCGTGGATTTCGGCCGGCACCTGCCCACCGGCGGCCACCACGGCGAGGCGGTCGACGGCGGCTCCCGCGGGCGGGGTCGGCGGGCGCGGTTCGGCGGGGAGCGGTGGGGTCGACATCGTGCGGACTCGCGGGGAT
>JBAWVV010000672.1:0-2142 GCA_037147115.1 Planctomycetia bacterium
GTCGGGGGGGACGGTCATGGTACGTTCGCGCGGAGACGTTTGAAATCTGACCGCCGCATCGTCGGTGGGGTCTCCTGCCGCGGCGGGTAGCGGAGCGATTCCCGCAAGCCCGCCAGCTCCCGGTCGACGTCGTCGCTCTCGGCATTGCCCAGCTGGGCCGGCCCGCCGTCGAGGACCGCCTCGAGGGCAAGCACGCTCTGCACGGCCGCCTCCCACGAGCCGATCCCCGGGCCCCCCTCGGCGACGAGGGCCTCGATCTTCGTAGCGACGTCGTCGAGGTCGACCTCGTTGCTCGCTGCAATCGCCTCGGCGCGCCGGTCAGCGGCCGCCGCCAGGGCCCGGGCCTCGAGGCGGATCCGACCACGCCGCGTCTGGTCGGCCGGCCCCCAGTAGCGCTCGAGGAGTTGCCGCAGATCGGCCAGGCCACGATCGACATCCCTTTCGGCCGAGCTGCCCGTGAGGAGCGCTCCCCCCGCCTGCGACCACGGCTGCCAGGCGGGCGTGCCGACGGCCGACCAGCCGGGCCGCAGGGCGTCGACGGCCGGCGGGGCGACCCCGGCGATCGAGCGGTGGCATCCCTGGCAGTCGAACTCGGCAAACTCGGGCCAACGCCCGCCGGGGAGGGCGCTCGTGGCCCGGGCCGGCTGGTCGCTAACGCGGGCCTCGAGGAGGCGGGCCGTTGCCGCGAGAGTCGCGGCCTGTCCGACCGCCCACGACCGGGCCTGGAAATCGTCGCCCACCTCGGCCCGTCCGGCCGGGCTCCAGTGACGCGGGTAGCGCTTCTGGTAGGCGGCAAACTCGAACACGAGCCGCGGATGCCCGGCGGCGATGAGGGCATGGTCGACATCGTGCTCCGCATCGCCGACGTGGCAGCGCGTGCAGTTGTTGACCCGGTCGAGCGGCGTGGAGAGCTCGCGGTAGCCGAGCGCCGCACGCTCCTCCGGCCCCATCCGCTTCCAGGCGTCGAGGGTGTGCTCCGAGCCCCACGCCGTCGGATCGCCGTGACAGGAGGCGCAGCCGACGCCGTCGGCGACGAGGTCGTCAGGGAGCGGTGTCGGCGAGAGATCGGCCATCGAATGGCAGACGAGGCAGCGGCGCGCTTGATGGGCCGGGCCAATCCCCAGCAGTTCCGCCATCCGCCGCGAGCGCCCCGAGTGGAGCACTTCTGCCGCGCGGGCGTGGGGATCGCGCTCCATCCACAGTGTAGCGGCGAAGGTCGAGACGGCGTGGTTGGTGCCCTTGGGGCCGCCGTGACAGCTCGAGGCACTGCACGAGGCGACGCCGAGGCGCGAGGGCATGGCCCCTCCCGGCATCGACTCGTCGGCCGGGCCGGCAGGACAGACCTCGCCTTCCCCCCGGCTCTCCAGCGGGCAGGGGGGCTCGAGATGGCAAGGGGGATCAGGTGTGGCTGTCCGGGCGAGCTCCATCCCGCCGGCAAAGAGCACGAAGCCCATCGCCGCTAACCCGCCCCAGCCGGTCCGCTCCTGTCGACGCATCTGTTCGTCCCCTCGGGGAGGATTTTCGGCCGGATCGGGACGGGGCTGGAGGAGCCGCCGGTGGCGGGGTGCAGCTTCCGCCGCTTCGCTCACTTCCACGAGCGCGGTTGGTCGCAACCGGGGGAAAGACCGTCGAATCCCCCTCTCGGTCCCTCTTTGGAGGGTATGGGCAGGTGGGGTACGATTGGCGGCCCCGGGAAGCGGTGCGGAGCGTGACGGCGCTGCGGCTGGTGGGTCGATCGTTGGCCCAGGATCGTGTGGAGACTTCGCGTGCGCATTGGTGGCAAGACGTGGCATCGGGACCTCCCGTGGATTGTCGCCATGGTCCTGCTCGCGGTCGTGGCCTCCGGCTTCTATCTCGCCGAGTATCTCGCCGCTGGCCGGCTCCCCGGGGGGAGCAGCCGGACAGGCTTCGTGTGCGGGGTGATTGCCGGCGGGATCGTCGTCTTCGAGCTCCTCCTCTGGCCGCGGCGGCGGGTCCGGTCGTGGCGGCTCGGCTCGGCGCAGGCCTGGCTGCGGGCCCATGTCTGGCTCGGGCTCCTCGCCCTCCCGCTGGCCCTCATGCACGCCCGGTTGCTGTTCATCGGGGGTTGGCTCAATTGGGCCCTGATGGCGCTGTTCCTCGCCGTCATCGTCAGTGGGATCT
>JBAWVV010000673.1:0-2138 GCA_037147115.1 Planctomycetia bacterium
TGTCACCGGTTTATTCGGCCCACCCCGCTCAAGGCATGAGAATGGCGATCAAACATCCTTTCCGACCACAGCCTGCCGAATCCGAGCAGCTTCCGCGGGGCACTTCGGGGCGCGGGAGATCCGGGCGCGGTCCGGGGGGAATGGGCGGGAATGGTGGAATGGGAGAGAGTACGTAGATCAGCCTTCCCGCACGACGATCCCTTGCTCCTCGAGGATCGGAAGGACGTTGGCTCGGAAGCTGTCGCACGCGGTTGCCAGCCGACTGCGCCGTTCAGCGGGATCGGAGATCGGTTTCCCCTCGTGGTTGATCACGCGCTCGTGCTTGGTCATCAGCGCATCGACCCCTGCCGCGAGGTCGTCGGAGCCTTCGTCGAGCCAGGTGGAGAGGATCGCAGCGTCGAGGTCCCCGATCGTGATCGCTGACCCACTCGTGGTACTGGCCAGCGGAACGCCACGACCACCGAACATTTCCCCGGCCAGAATCGCCCGGTTGAAGGCTGACGGCATGCCGATCCGCGTGGCCGCGGCGCTGCGGTCGATCTCGAGCACCGGCCCGGTCGACACCTCGAACAGCTGCATCCCGACCCCAGCATCGACCGCCTTGGCAATCTCGATGTCGCTCGACGACGATAGCCGCGGGTCGGCGATGATCTCCGACATCCGCATGCCGCGGCCGGCGAGCATGCCGAGGAGCGTCCCGTAAAGTCCACCGTCGACGGTTGAGTTGACCACGCCGAGATTGACGGTGATCGGCAATTGCACGCCCGGCTTGGGGTTGCGGTACCAGAGATCGTCGGCGGCGCGGATCCGCGCGGCGACGTCGGGGAGGAAGGTCGGCTGCTTTCCGTACACGTCCCATCGGAACATCGTATTGGCACAGAAATCCTTGTGGGCCTCGGTCACCAGGCGATTGGTCGTGGTGCGGAAGAGGTCATGAAACACAGGGGCGACGCATAGATCCCAGAAGTTGGTGTGCACCGGGAGGCTGCCGACGAAGTTCAGACCGGCGTCCGCGAATTGACCGGCGACGTCGGCGAAGTAAAAGCTCGTCCAGTGTTCATTGAGGTATTCGTGGGCCAGGTAGCGCGGGTCCTGCCCGCGGATGGTGTCGACGTAGGTCGCCGCGTTGGGGTTGTCGACGAAGTATTTCGCCTTCTGATCACGCATGTAGGCGAGGTAGTTGACGGCGTCACGGGCACGCTGCGCGCTGTCTCCCTGCCGCAGCGATGCGTATTGCCGGAGGATGCCGCGGATCGGCTGGAGATGGGCCCACCCCGGCATGGCGTTGTAGCTCACCAGGAGGAGTCCGCCGGGGGCGAGCCGCTCGGAGGCGATGCGGAGGATGTCGGTGCGGACATCGGGCGCGACCCAGCTCCACACGCCGTGGAGCGTGATGAAGTCGAAGTCACGGAGATCGTCGGGGAGCTGGGAGAAGTCGGAGGTAACGATCCGGGCGTTGGGGAGCCCGCCGACCTCGATGTCGCGGGCGATCTGAGCCGTGTGCTGCGGATTGAGGTCGACGCCGACGAACGATCCCCGGGGGTTTGCAGCGGCAAGCGTTGTCAGCGTCCGGCCCAGCCCGCAGCCGAGCTCCAGATACTTGAAGCCGTCGGCAACCGCGGGGGGCTGGATGCGGTTGAGGACCGCGACATGACGCAGCGCCTTGGGGGCGAGGTGGGGGTAGAAGCCCGGGACGTAGGCGACATCCGTGACATACCCAGCCGAGTTGGGGGTGGACACCAGCAAGCTCCAGCAAGAAGGGAGGGGCAACCGTGGGGATGTCCCGCGGCACGGCAGCGCGCTCAGCGCTCCGGTTCGATCGACGCGGACATCGAGCCTTTCGAGCGGGCGATGAGACGATCGGCGCCGAAGGCGTGGATCTGGTCCCGCTTCAGCTCGGCGTGCTCCATGGTGGTCGTGAGCACGATGACTCGCCCTTGGTCGTCGACCTCCTTGGCGAGCTTCCAGCCCCGCTCCGGCGGATGCCCGAAGAGCTGGCGGAGCATGACGATCACGTATTGGTAGGTGTGATCGTCGTCGTTCCAGAGAACGACGTGGTACCGCGGTTGCCGGCGGGGCCGGTCGGCGGCGGCTTTCTCCTTTTCGGCAGGGGCGGCGGCCTCCTCGACGGCCTCGTC
>JBAWVV010000674.1:0-2137 GCA_037147115.1 Planctomycetia bacterium
AATGACGGCCGCGACCCCGTCGAGCACCATCTGCACCGCCGAGGCGACCAGCACCATCCCCATCAGCCGCTCGATCGCCGTCAGCCCGCGCGTGCCGAGGAGGATCGCGAGTCGTGATCCGGCCAGGAGGATCGCCGCCGAGGCCCCCCAGGCAACGGTGATCGCCACGAACCAGTCGGCCCGTCGCTCCGGGGCCTGACTGGCGAGAAGGAGCACGGTCGCCAGCGCCGACGGGCCCGCCACGTAGGGAATCGCCAGCGGCACGATGAGCGGCTCGCCGGCGGTCTCCTCGCCAAGCGGGCCGTGGACGCCGGGGAAGACCATCTTCAGCGCGATGAGGAAGAGGACGATCCCCCCGGCGATCGTCAGCGCCGGTTCCGAGATCCCGAGGGTGGCGAGAATCGACCGGCCGGCGACGAGGAAGAGAACGAGGAGACCATAGGCAATGAGGAGCTCCCGCGCCGCAACGCGGAACCGGCGGGCCGGTTCGACCGGCGTCAGCGCTGCCAGGAAAAGGGGGATGTTGCCGAGCGGGTCCATCACGAAAAAGAGGAGGACCGCCGCTGAAAACGTCGTCATGGCTCGTTCCGCTTCCTGCCCTGAATCGTCCCCATCGTAGCCGGGGCGAGGATGGTCTTTGCGGTCTCCCCCCGGGAAACCTATCCTAAGAAGCTAGGGCCGGGGGGGCGGAAGACCGATCCCGGCACGCGCCCCCACCCCGCTTTTGCACGTGGACGATGCCCAGCAACCGCCACATCCGAGAACGGGCCCGTGAGCCGGAAGCCTGCTCCCGGCGGCGCCTCCTGCAACGGTCTGGGGGCCTGCTCGGTGCCGGCCTCTCGCTCCCGGAGTTCCTCCGGCTGCGGGCCGCGGCCGCGGCGCTGCCGGCGGCGCCTGCGAAGGCGACGTCGCTGATCATTGTCTATTTATGGGGGGGCTTGAGTCACATCGACTCGCTCGATCCCAAGCCCGACGCGCCGCCCGAGGTTCGTGGGGAGTTCCGGCCGATCTCCACGGCCACCCCCGGCATCGCCTTCAGTGAGCATCTCCCGCTCTTGGCCCGTCACACCGGAAAGCTTGCCGTCATCCGCTCGATCCACCACGACGACGCGGCCCACGGCCGGGGGATGTATTGGAATCTGACCGGCCACAAGCCGCCGCGGGTCGGCAACATTCCGCCGCTGACGGGAGACTGGCCGTCGATCGCGGCGATGGTCTCGACGTTGCGGCCTCCGCCCGAGGGAGTGCCCCCGGCCGTCCGCATCCCCTATCCGCTCGTCGACAACGGTACGCTCCAGGCGGGCGAGTATGGCGGCTGGCTGGGAGTGAAGGTCGAGCCGATCATCATGCGGCCTTCCGGTGGCGAGCCGTTTGCCGGCGTTTCCCGCTCACTCGGCGCGGAGACGTTTGAGATCGGTAAGGTCGATACCCCGCGCGTGTCACGCCGCGAGGAACTTCGCTCGCGACTCGACCATGCCCCTGGCAGGGCGGCCGACTTCGCGTCGCACGATCACTTCCGGGACTTGGCTCGCGATATTCTCCTTGGCTCCGCGGTGCGCGAGGCCCATGACATCGACCGCGAGAGTCCGCGCGTGCTCGAGTCGTATGGCAACCACATCGGTGGCCGCAGCCTGCTGTTGGCACGGCGGCTCACCGAGGCGGGAGTGCCTGTGGTGCAGGTGTGCTGCGCGGCGGGGGACCTCAACGGCGCCTCGGGCGACATGTGGGACACCCACGGCGACAACTTCAACCGGCTCAAGTCGCGGCTCCTGCCCGTCTTCGACCGGAGCGTGTCGGCGCTCCTGGAGGATCTCGCCGACCGTGGCACGCTCGACACCACGCTCGTCGCCGTCCTCACGGATTTCGGCCGCACGCCGCGCGTCAACGGCGCGGCCGGCCGCGATCATTACCCGGGCGTCTACTCGGTGGCCCTAGCCGGTGGCGGCATCCGCGGTGGGCAGGTGTACGGATCGAGCGACGGCCTCGGGGCCTTTCCGCGCGACCGCCCCTGCACCCCACCCGACATCCACGCCACGCTCTTCCACGCCCTCGGCCTCTCTCCGCGGGCGGAGCTCCGCGATCCGCTCGGTCGCGTGTTTCCCGCGACCGACGGCGAGGTGCTCGATCTCTTCTAGCA
>JBAWVV010000675.1:0-2137 GCA_037147115.1 Planctomycetia bacterium
CGACCGACACGGCCACCTGCTTCGAGCTAGCGGTGGAGTGCGAGCCGGAGGGCGTCGGCTCCTCCGCCCAGCCGCTCACCGATTGAAGAGGAAGTGGCAGATGTCGCCATCCTGCATGACGTATTCCTTCCCCTCGACGCGGAGCTTGCCGGCGGCGCGGATCTCCTTCTCCGTCTTGTAGTGCTCGAGGTCGGGAAGGGAATAGATCTCGGCGCGGATGAAGCCCTTCTCGAAGTCGGTGTGGATCACGCCGGCCGCCTGCGGTGCCGTGGCACCGATCGGCACCGTCCAGGCGCGCACTTCCTTCTCGCCGGCGGTGAAGTAGCTCTGCAGGCCGAGCGTTCGATAGGCAGCGCGGGCCAGGGCCGCCAGTGACGGCTCCTCGAGGCCGGCGCCGGCGAGCATCTCCGCCCGGTCCCCTTCATCAAGCTCGGCAATCTCCGCCTCGATCTTGGCACACACCGGCACCACCTCCGCCCCGGCCCGCGCCGCCGCCGCCTTGACCTTCATGACGAGGTCGCTCGTGCCGGCAAGGTCGGTCTCATCGACGTTGGCGACATAGAGGATCGGCTTGGCGGAGAGGAGGCCGATCTCGCGAACGGCGATCTTCTCGTTGGCGTCGAGGCTGAGCGTGCGGACCGGCTGCTCCTGGCTGAGATGGGCCAGGCACTTCTTCATCACGTCGACCTTGAGCTTGGCATCCTTGTCGGCCCCCTTGGCCGCCCGCTCCGCCTTGGGGAGGAGGTTTTCCAGATGCTGGATGTCGGCAAGCTCAAGCTCGAGCTCGATCGTCTCCATGTCGGAGACCGGATCGACCTTCCCGGCGACGTGGATCACGTCGGGATCCTCGAAACAACGGACCACCTGGAGAATGGCGTCAACTTCGCGGATGTGGGAGAGGAACTTGTTGCCGAGGCCCTGGCCCTCGCTCGCCCCCTTCACGATCCCGGCGATGTCGACGAGCTTGAGCGCGGCCGGGATCACCTTCTGCGGCGGGATGAACTCGGTGATCCTGGTCAGCCGCTCGTCGGGCACGCTTACCATGCCCTCGTTGGGCTCGATGGTGCAAAAGGGGTAGTTGGCGCTCTGCGCCGCCTTCGACATCGTCAGGGCGTTGAAGAGGGTGCTCTTGCCGACGTTGGGGAGACCGACGATGCCTGCTTCCATGGGTGCTGGGAGAATCCTGGGGACGGGGAGGGGAAGGAAGGGGAAGAGAGCGGAGGA
The DNA here is from genome assembly GCA_037147115.1 of Planctomycetia bacterium. Taxonomy (GTDB): domain Bacteria; phylum Planctomycetota; class Planctomycetia; order Pirellulales; family UBA1268; genus QWOP01. The sequence goes on from JBAWVV010000675.1 coordinate 1,225, forward strand.
GAGCAACGACCGGCGGGCCGGGACTTGAAGGCCGTCCGCCGCGGTGCCGAGCATCATGCCCGATCCTCCCCGCCGCTCCCAGGGGAGTCGGGAAGAGCCCCGCGACGCCGGGGATTGGCCAACCGAGCCCCCCCGGTTTGTCGTCGATCCCGTCAGACCCCCTACAATGGACGAGGTTGGGGAGCGGCGTCTTTGGTTGCCCCCCTCTGACCCCCGTCCGGCAGGAGAACCCCAGATGTTCGCTTTCCCCGCAGGTCGTTCCCATTCGATCTTCGACCCTCGGCGCCGGGCCGCTCTGCTGTCGGCCCTGACCTTTTTCGGAGTGTCCATGATGTCGATCCCGTCCACCCCGGCGGCCGATGACACGGCCGACGACAAGCCGATGGCGAAAGCCACGTTCGCCGGAGGCTGCTTCTGGTGCACCGAGGCGGTCTACAAGGAGATCAAGGGGGTCAAGGAGGTCACCAGCGGCTACATCGGTGGCAAGAACCCCAATCCGACCTACAAGCAGGTCTGCACCGGGTTGACCGGGCACGCCGAGGCGGTCGAAATCGAATACGACCCCGACCTCGTCCCCTATGAAAAGCTCCTCGAGGTGTTCTTCGCCACGCACGACCCGACGACGCTCAACCGCCAGGGGGCCGACGCGGGAACGCAGTACCGCTCCGGGGTCTTCTATCACGACGACGAGCAAAAGCAGATTGCGGAGAAGGTGATCGAGCGGCTGAATGTGGCCCGGGTCTTCCCGCAGCGGATCGTCACCGAGGTGACGGAGGCTTCGACCTTCTATCCGGCCGAGGACTACCACCAGGATTACTTCGAAAACAATCCGTTTCAGCCCTACTGCCAGGCGGCGGTCTCTCCGAAGGTGGCCAAGGTCCGCAAGGTGTTCAAGGATCTCCTCAAAGAATGA
>JBAWVV010000676.1:0-2128 GCA_037147115.1 Planctomycetia bacterium
CACCGGCCGGACCGGCGACCAACCGGCCGCCGACGGGGCATCCGGCGGAGAGGAAGAGGGTGACGACGAAGGGAAACCGCCGGAAGACGACACCGAAGCGGAGGCGGCCGAGGATCCCGCGATCGCCGCGCTTCTGAAGCTGTTTCTCGACGTCGAGACGGCGCTCCGCGCGAACAACCGGCAGCTCCTCGACACGCTCCTCGACGGCGAGGATGGCGATCGAACGCCCGGCGGGGGGAGCGAGGCCCCCGCCGCACCAGCCGCGCCCGCACCAGCCGAAAGCGAACCTCCGACGGCGCTCCTGAAGCAGCTGACGGACTGGTGGAACCTGGCCTTCACGGGGGGAGGAGAAGGAGACGACGGCGACCGATCGGGAGCGGCGGCGGTGGACGAAGCCCCGCAGCCCCGTTCGACTGTCCCCGGCCCCATTCCCACCGCATCCATTCCTTCAGCCGCATGGCTGTGGGGGGGGCTCTTCTTCATCGAGGAAACCGATCAACTCTCCCCGGCGGCCAATCGGCGACGCCCACTGGAACGCGATCGGCCGAAGCGCGGCGCCCATCGCGCACCGCAACTCACGAGTCACCGATCGCCCCGGCGGGGAAAATAGCGTGCCAGGAACGAGAACCAGGCGGCGCGGAGAAGGGACAGACGAGGGGCTGGCAGGCTGGAGGGCACCAGCGGGCATCGCTGGCCTCATTCCAACGACAGCAGCTTGTCGAGAAGGAAATCGTTTCCATCGGCGTATCGCTTCGACTCGCTCCAGCCGGGAACGAGGAGATGGCACTCATGGCCGACGGCGTCTGACCTTTCCTTGAGCTTCACGCCATGGAGCGGGTGGTGAATGCCATGGCCGCTATTGCGGGCGGGGAGGTCCATTTCGGCCGAACAGGCCATGAAGAGGGGGGGATCGTCGCCATCGACATGGTTGATCGGGGAAAACTCCTCGTAGATCGCCCGGTGGCGGTCAGCCACGGCCCGGACCTCTGCCATCGAGGGCTCGCCGACGGCACTGAAGATCATCGGATGGTCGAGGACAGCCGGGCCGAGCCATGATTCGATGACGTCAGGATCGATCGAGGTCTGGCCGACGGAGACGGCGGCCGCCCGGACGCGCGTCGAAGCGCGGAGCACCGGATCGGCCGCCGTGGGATCGGCGCGGTCGTCGTGGAGCAGGAGCCACATCGAGGTGCAGGCGCCGGCGCTGGTGCCGGTGAGGCCGATCCGATCGGGATCAATGTCGAGCGTCTCTCCTTTCCAGCGGAGGAACTGGATCGCCCGAGCAGCGTCATGGACCGGGGCCGGCAGGGGATGAGCGGGGGCGAGGCGATAGTTGATGGCGGCGACAGAAATTCCCCGATCGAGAAACGGGGCCAGCGGCGGCCGCTTCAGTCGCTTGTCGCCGTTGATCCACCCGCCGCCGTGGATGATCACGACCAGTGGCCGCGGTCCGTCCCCTGCGGCGGTCCAGAAGTCGAGCGTCTGCCGCTCGTGGGGCCCGTAGGGAAGGTCGGCATGGGTAGGACCCGGCTCAACCTGCTCGGAGGCCAACTGAGCGTGCGTCGAGCCGCCTTGGAAGACACCAAGCAGGCAGAGTCCAGCGGCCCAAACAGCCGAGGCCCGCAGCAGCGGTGGATGATCGGGGGGCGTTGGCATCAGTTCACGGGCCCGCTGAATGCTGGCGACACACCACGCGAAGGCACCACGGGCCCACCGGACGTCGATCGCCATATCCGAATCTCCTTCAGCTGCGTTGAATCCGACCGGCGCTGCGGCCCCGCCGCTGGCACAGCCCACGGCTCGGCGGGGGCAGCCCTATGCCTTCCCCTGCGGCGATGAACCGTCATCAGCATCGTACGGGAAGTCGGTAGAGGCGCGGCGGCTCGCTCAAGGCGATCACCGCGACGGCTCACGCCGGCAGATCTTCCGGCTCTTTCTGCGGGGGCATGGTAAAAAACATGACGTCATGCGCACCGATCCTCTGCACTTTGACCGGAGCCAGTCATGCCTTCCCCGGCGATACCGCACCGCATTTTGCTTTCATTGACGCTCGCCGCCGGCATCGCCGCTGTCGCCGGGGCCACGCCGGCCGACGCGCCGGCTACGGCACAGGTCGTTGCAGAGACAA
>JBAWVV010000677.1:0-2126 GCA_037147115.1 Planctomycetia bacterium
GCGGCAGCCAATTGGGAAGAAAGAGGAGCGTGGCGGCGATGAACGCCCCGCACGACGCCACGACGAGGCCGAACACCTCGCCGACCCCGAGATCGCCGCGCGGCAGATGCCGCGTCGCCGTCCGCGGATTGGCGGCGTCAAACGATCGATCGACGAGCCGGTTGAAGGCCATCGCCGCCGTCCGCGCCGTCACCATGCAGAGGAGGACACCGAGCCCCCGCCGCCACCAATCGGCCGGTGACGTGGCCGCGCCAGCGGGCGCCTGGAAGGCAAGAAACGCCGCCATGAGAGCGAAGGGGAGGGCGAAGATCGTGTGGCTGAAGCGGACGAGCTCCAGATAGCTACGGAGCGTAGCGGCCATCTCACACGCTCCCCCACCGACGGACAAGCGCGTTGGGCACGCCGATCTGGTCGCAGATCCGGGCCACGACAAAGTCGACGAGATCGGCGACCGAATCGGCAGCGGCGTAGAAGCCCGGTGAAGCCGGGAGGACCACCGCCCCCGCTTCGTGGATCGCCGCCATGTTCCGCAACTGCGGCAGCGAGAGGGGCGTCTCGCGCGGCACGACGACGAGCTTCCGCCGCTCCTTGAGATGGACCTCGGCCGCCCGGTGAATGAGATTGCCCCCCTGCGAATGGGCCACCGCCGCGAGCGTTCCACCGCTGCAGGGGCAGATCACCATCGCCGCGGTGAGAAACGACCCACTGGCGATCGGCGCCATCAGATCGCGGTGGTGCCAGACATGGAGCCGGTTGAGGGCTCCGGCCGGAAGCCGCTCGAAGGCCGCGCCGAGCAGGATGGCAGGATCGGGCCGCTCGAGGTCGAGAGGCCGGCCGATCTCCTGGAGAAACACCGCCTGGCCGGCCGTGCTGATGGAGAGATGGATCTCCCGACCGGCGGCGAGGAGAACCTCGAGAAGCCGCACGGCGTAGGGAGCGCCTGATGCACCGGTGATCGCCAGGACGAGTGGCAGATGGGGGGAAGGATCCACGTTAACCGTTTTTCGGAACTGGGGACGTCACTGGCCCCGCACAGCGCGTGGCGAGCGTGAGCGTAGCGATCCCGAAGGTGAGCGGGTATTGTTCGACCGCGGTGAAACCGACCGAGCGCACCAGCGCCGCCAGCCGCTCACCCGACGGAAAATCCTCGACGCTCTGGTTGAGGTAGGTGTAGGCGTCGGAGGCGTTGCGGGCCACGGCGTTGCCGAGGCGGGGGAGGACGTTGCGGAAATACCACAGATAGCCGGAGCGGACGATGCGGTTGGCCGGAAGGGAAAACTCGAGGATTGCGAGCATCCCGCCGGGGCGACAGACGCGCGCCATCTCGGAGAGCCCGCGCCGGGTGTCGGCCATGTTCCGCAGACCGAAAGCAACGGTGACGAGATCGAAGTCGGCGGCGGCGAAGGGAAGGGCCATCGCGTCGGCCTCGATCCACTCGATCTGCGGATGTCGCACCGCGGCCTTGTCGCGGCCGCGGTCGAGCATCGGCCGACAGAAGTCGCTGGCAACAATCCTCGGCACGAGCCCCTGCGCCGCCGCGGGGGCGGCCGCCCGGTCGGCGTACGCGATCGCCAAGTCGCCAGTGCCAGTGCAGACGTCGAGCATTGAGCCACCCAAGGGGGGCGGCGCGAGGCGGACAGTCACGTGCCGCCACCACAGGTCGATGCCGCCGGAGAGGATCCGGTTGACGAGGTCGTAGCGCGGGGCGATCTCCGCGAACATGCCACGGACCTTGTCGCCACTCTTGTCGACACCCGAGCGATCCGCGCCTCGGGAGGCGGCTTGGCCGGCAGGCGGACTGGGCTCTATGGTGGCAGCGGGTGGCATGCGTTGGTCCGGTGGCGACTGGTGCCGAACAAGCGTGAAGGCCGGCAATCCGCCGGGTGGAAAACCGAGGAGGCTCCATGAATCGGACCGAATGGCACTGTCACGATTGCTTCCATGGTATGCCGGAAACGGCGACAGCGGGAGGGATCGTCGTCGTCATCGACGTCCTCCGGGCTTCGACGACGATCATCACCGCCTTGGCCAACGGGGCGATCGGCGTCCGACCCGAGCTTTCTCCCGACGCGGCCCGGACCGCAGCCATGGCGGCGGGGCGGGGGATGGAGGAGTGCCTCCTGGGG
>JBAWVV010000678.1:0-2124 GCA_037147115.1 Planctomycetia bacterium
GCAGCCGACTCCGCAGACAGCCGCCGGGCAGGCCGGTCGATTCAGCGAGGGCCGGGTGAGTCGGGCTTCCGGCCTCGCCGTGGCGGTGCCGGCTCAGGGGGACGCAGGGGGAGGGAACTGCCGCCGCCGGCATCGTCGGCCCCGCTGCGGCGCCCGACACAGACCAGACACATGTCGTCGCTGCGGGCCTGACCGGCGGTGTGCCGCTCGACGTCGGCGAGGATCCTGCGGCCGACCTCTGCGGGGCTGCCGCCGGGCTTTCCCACCTGGGCCTCGATCCGTTCCAGACCGTAAAGCCGATCCTCGACATCCATCGCCTCACTGATGCCGTCGGTGAAGAAGACGAGCGTCGTTCCCGGCTCGATCGCGATCTCCGAGGCTTGGTATTCCCATTCGGCCGCCATCCCCAGCGGCAGCCCCCCCTGTTCGGGGCCGACGGCCGTCACCCCGCCGGCGGCATCGCGGACATAGGCGGGGAGGTGGCCGGCGTTGACGAGGGTCGCCCGGTGGGTGCGGGGATCGAGGACCGCCGCGACAAAGGTGGCGAAGCGCTCGTCCCACCCGCTCCGGCAAACGCTGTCGTTGATCCGGGTCACGGCGCGGACGAGGTCCGGCTCCGCGGCGAGGCAGTATTTCACATCCCCCGAGAGCACCGCCATGACCATCGCCGCCGGCACACCCTTACCCGACACGTCGGCCATGACGACGGCGATCCGCCCATCGGGGAGGGGAACGTAATTGAAGTAATCGCCGCCGACATGCCGGGCCGGCTCGTAGAAGTCGAACACCTCGTAGCCCGGGATCTCCGGTGGCTTCGAAGGGAGGAGCGCTTTCTGGACGTCGCCGGCCAGTTCGAGGTCGCGGTTGAGCTTCTCTTGGAGGATCCGTTCGTCGTGCGCCAGGGCCTGCTCCACCGCTTGGGCAGCCGCCCCGGCGATGCCGGCGAGGACCTCGAGATCCCGCGCGCGGAACTCCCCCCGCCCCCGTGCCGACGCATCGAGCTGCACGACCCCCAGGACGCTGCCGTCGGCGCGGCAGATTGGGACGCACATCACCGACCGCATCCACCCCGACATGATGCTCTGGCTGGCGTCGAAGCGGGCATCGGATTGGAGATCGTTCGAGAGAATCGCGCGCCGGGTCTTGACGACAGTATCGAGGACCGACACGCTCAACCGCGGTGGCCCCGCCTCACCCTGCCCGCGGAGACTCTTGCCCCGCAGAAGGAGCCGGCCCGAATCGGGGTCGACCAGGAGCACAAAGCCCCGGTCGGCTTGGGGGAAGATCTCGAAGAGGCCCTCGAGGAGCCTCGGCAAGACCTCCTCGAGCGACAGCGACGCACCGATCGCCCGGTTGATCCCGAACAGGGCCCGGAGCTGCTCGGCCGCATTCGCGTCGGGGAGCGCATCGTCGGTGTTGCGCGGCAACTCCATCTCGGAGACGATCAGCGAGCTGGCGGCGTGGGAATCGAGGTAGTCGTCGTCGCGCGTCGAGGAGTCCGGCTCCGGGTTCGGGGACGCGGCGACCCGGAAGCGGAGCCGGTATTCACCGATCGTGATCTCATCGCGATCGTTCAGCCGCCGCAGCCCGACCACCCGCCGGTCGTTGACGAGGGTGCCGTTACGGCTGCGGAGATCCTCGATCAGAACCCGGCCCCCCTCCCGGATGACCGCGGCATGATGTCGGCTGACCGACGAATCGGGGATGACGAGGTCGCAGGAGGGGTGGCGACCGACCACCGTTCGATCGGCCAGAAGCGGGATCCGCTCCCCGCTGCGGGGCCCGGCACCGAACTCGAGACTGTAGGCCGCCACGTTTCACCTCGCTGGGATCCGCTCGGATCCTCTGTCTCCGCGCCCCATGGCCCCGAACCGCCTGCCAGATCCTCCCACAATGGCCCCCGAAGAGCCGAATTGCCAGCACACCGGTTCGCCGGTACGCTGGGGGACTTCCGGGAGTGGCCGGCCGGTGGGTTTCCCCAGCTGGGAAATCCGCCGCCGAAGTCGCTTTCATCCCCGATCCCCCCCGGATCGGGCCCTGGAAGACCATTCTTGGGGAATGGTGTAACGGTAGCACGACTGGCTCTGAACCAGTTAGTCTAGGTTCGAATCCTAGTTCCCCAGT
>JBAWVV010000679.1:0-2120 GCA_037147115.1 Planctomycetia bacterium
CGGTTTTCTCGAGTGCTACGCACTCGCGACCGCCTCGTGCGGTCGGGCCGGCACTCTATCCCCAGCCTGCTCGCGCCCAGGCCCCGACGGATCACCCGCCCTTCGCCGCCGCCGGGATCTTCGCCACCATCCGCAGGCTGGTGGTGAGCTCCTCGAGTTGCAGCCACGGACGCAACCAAGCGACCGCGTTGTAGCTTCCGGGGGAGCCAGGGATTTCTTCGACCTTGATTTCGGCCTCGGCCAACGGATAACGAGCCTTGACGTCGTCGGAGGGGTGCGGGTCAGACGAAACGTAATTGGCGATCCACCTTCTCAGCCACTCCTCGCAATCCTGCCGCTCCATGAACGAACCGATCTTGTCGCGGGCGATGACTTTAAGGAAGTGGGCAATCCGCGAGGTCGCCATGATGTAGGGCAATCGTGCCGAGATGGCAGCATTGGCCGTCGCTTCCGGCCGGTCAAACTTCTTCGCTTTTTGGGCTGTTTGGGCCCCGAAGAAGACGGCGTAGTCGGTGTTCTTATAGTGGCACAGCGGCAGAAACCCGAGCTTCGACAGCTCGGCCTCGCGGCGATCGGTGATCGCGATCTCGGTGGGGCACTTGAGCGACTTGTCACCGTCGTCGGCGGTGAACACGTGGGCAGGAAGCCCCTCCACCTTGCCGCCGTTCTCAGCTCCACGGATCGCCGTGCACCAGCCGAACTTGGCGAAGGCGTCGGTCACCCGGGCCCCCATCACGTAGGCCGTGTTCATCCACGAGTAGTGGTCGTGGGGCACCGGCTTGGCATCCCCCTTCTCGTCGAGCTCGACCTCTTCAAAGTCGAACTCCTCGACAACCTTCGTGTTCTTGCCGTACGGCAGCCGGGAGAGCGACCGCGGCATCGTCAGAACGACAAACCGCGCATCGTCCGACTCGCGGAAGCTTCGCCACTTCGTGTACGTCTCGTCGAGAAAGATTTTTTCCAGGTCGCGGGGCTTTGACAGTTCGGAGAAGCTGTCCATGCCGAGCAGCTTCGGCGAGGCAGCAGAGACGAACGGACAAAAACCGGCAGCCGAAACCTGCGACATCTTGGCGAGCAGGTCGACGTCCTCGGGGTGGTTCGAGAACTCGAAGTCGCCGATCATGGCACTGTAGGGCTCGCCGCCCGGCGATCCGAACTCCGCCTCGTAAATCTTCTTGAAGATCTGGCTCTGATCGAACTCGACTGCCTTGTCGAGATCCTTGAACAGCTCGCGCTTGGAGATGTTCATGACGCGGATCTTGAGTTGGGCGCCGGTCTCGGAGTTCATGACGAGGTGATGCATCCCGCGCCACGAGCCTTCCAGCTTTTGGAAGTCGGCGTTGTGCATGATCGCAGCCAACTGCTGCGACATCGTCGCGTCGATCGAGGAGATTGCCTGATTGATCGTCTTGGTGATGCTCTTGTCAAACGTCACCGTCCCCTTGAGCGATTCCTCGACGAGGGAGCGGATGAGTGCATCCCGCCGCGGCTTCTCGACGGCGCGGGGCATCATGCTCGTGATCTGGTCGAGAAGGCTTCCGGCCCCAGCGGCGGCTGCCGCTTCTGGCTGCTTGGCGGATTCTCCGGCGGTACTCATGGCTATTCTCAATCCTGGAGGGGCGACTCGGGCGCGAGCGCCCGACAGCGGGGGGTGGGTGTGAGATTCGTTGATTCAGACATGGTCCACGGAACGATCACTTGCCCTCGGGGTCGACGCCCAGTTCACCGGCAAGCTTCTTGACCTGCTCGGAATCCTGGAGCAGTTTTTCCAGTTCGCTCTCGAGGCCATCGGCACGATCGACGGCGCTGAGAAGCTCCCGGAGACGGTTCCGGGTGTCGAGCAGCTTCCGCAGGGGCTCGACCTGCTCGACGATCTTCGCCGGCTCGAAGTCTTCCATCGAGGAAAACTTGAGCTTGACGGCCATCTCGCTCCCGTCACCGGCGAGCGTGTTTTCGACCTTCATCTCCACGCCCGGGGTCATTCGCTTCATGACCTCGTCGAAGGAATCCCGATCGATCGACACGAACTTGCGATCCTTGAGCGGCTTGAGAGGCTCTGTGGGATTGCCCGAGAAGTCTCCCATGACGCCGACGACAAAGGGGAGTTCCTTGACGACCGT
>JBAWVV010000680.1:0-2115 GCA_037147115.1 Planctomycetia bacterium
CTCGAAGGGGCCTCCACCTTCGGCCGCAGGGCCGCTACCGTGTCGGCAGGAATGTCGTCAGGAATGTGGTGTGGCGGCTGCGATTTCGTCCACCGGTTCCTCCGCGGCGGGATCGTCGGGCAGGCCTCGGCGACCAGTTTTGTCAGCGTGTTAGGGCTGACGCCGAGGAGCCGGGCGGTGATCGCTCGGTGGCCGCCGGTGTGGGCCATAGCCCGGCGGACCGTGCGACGCCGCAGTTCCGCGAGATTGAACTCGAGGGGGCCGGGCTCCAGGTCGGCTGCTTCTGGAGCGACCGTTGCGGCCCGGGCGGGGGGCTGGTCACAGTTCGATTCGGCGTCGAAGACCCCCCGCAGGACCTCGTCGACGGAGTCGTGGAACACATAGACGCGCTGGATCGTCTGCGCGATCTGGCGGATGTTGCCGGGCCAAGCGTAGCGCACGAACCTGGCCAGGATCTCCGCGGATGGCCGCCACAGCGGGAGCTGGTACTTGGCGGCGAAATGGGCCGAGAAGTGGGCGATGAAGGCGGGGATCTCTGGCGTGCGCTGGCGCAGCGGGGGGATGGCAAGCTCGAAGGCATTGAGGCGGTGAAAGAGATCCTCGCGGAACGCCCCCCGGCGGATCTCGGCCGGGAGATTCCGGTTGGTGGCGGCGATGACCTGGACATCCACCGGATGCTCCCGGCTCGCACCGACCGGCACCACCACATGATGCTGGAGGACATGGAGGAGCCGGGGCTGGAGATCGATCGGCATCTCCCCGATCTCGTCGAGGAACACCGTTCCCCCGTTGGCGGTGCGGAAGGCGCCAGCCGAGGCGCTCGCGGCGCCGGTGAAGGCCCCCTTCTCATGGCCGAAAAGCTGGCTCTCGGCGAGTGAGTTGACGAGGCTCCCGCAGTTGATCGTGACCAGCGGCTTGTTTCGCCGCGGGCCCGCGCCGTGAATCGCCCGGGCGACCTCATCCTTGCCGACGCCGGTCTCGCCCGTGATCAGGACGGGGCATTCAAACCGAGCGATCCGCTTGATCGCCTCTTCAATGTCGCCGCCGCCGCTACCCGCGGCAGGGAGCCGCGACCGGGAATTACGGACGAACGATGAGCACCCCGAGCCGACTGACGTTGTCGCTTGCATGACCGGCGAAGCTCCTGCGGCGTCGTTTTCTCGCACCATTCCCTTAGAAAAAAAGGTATCGATTTCGTGAGGTGAGTCCAGAGCCCTACCAAAAAATTACGAGAGGCTCACAGACGTTACGAGTCACCTCTCGAGCTTGGCAACAGAAGTGCCGCGAGGGGGCTGCGCCGCGCGGGTCGAACGCGCTTTCGCCCCTGAAAGCAAGCCCTTTTCGAGCGCGGTTGCGATGCCTGTTCGCTCCCGGAAAGCCGCTTGGATTTCGACGTCGGCAGGGCGAAATCATCGATCTCGCGGGCCTTGTAAAGATGTGCCGCTCTTCCGGACTGGTCCGTTCAGCCAGAGTTTTGGGTTTGGATCGCGCGTACGAGCGCCGATCGCTCGGGGAGGTCGGCCTCTCCAAAGAGTTGCGAGAGATTCGCAGAAGTTGCGGGTTCGATGCTCAAACTTTGCGACATCAGCGCCGCGCGTGATCTCGGGGTAGCGCGGGGCGACTGAACGTTCGACGCTAATTCATTCCTTTCGTTCGCTCTCGCGAATCATTTTCGCTTTCGGCACGCCGCTTGCTTTCCAGAGAGGGCAGAGCCCACATCATCCCTCTCCAAGGCATTGTAAAAAATGAGCAGCTATTTCGGTCTATCGCGTTCAACTAGGTTTTCGGGGGTCTACCACGCCTGCCAGCGTCGATCACTTGTGGCGATCGCCGTCCTCGGCTTCGCGGCCCAAGCTGGAATGAGCCCCTCGGCCGCCACGGCAGCCGATCTGACCGTCTCCAGCGGCACGACGACGATCAGCTCCGGAACGAGCACGTATCAATACACGTACGTGAACGCCGCGGCAGGGGACACGGCCACCCTCGCCCTCACCGGCGGTACACTTGTCAACACTGACGTCGCCATTGTGGGAAACAGCGGCAACGGTACGGCCGATATAAGCAGCGGCACGTGGACGATGGCGTCCAACTTTGTCGTGGGGAACAGTTCCGGTG
>JBAWVV010000681.1:0-2113 GCA_037147115.1 Planctomycetia bacterium
GGGGAGGCCGGAGCATGATGCCTCCGGGCGGATCGATGGGGCGCGCCGCTGGTGGTGGCGGCGATTCGGAAGGCTCTCCGATGGGGGGCGCCGGGATGCGGATGACGCCGGGGATGTCGCCGCGGATGATGGGTGGCCCCGGCGGGATGATGCCCCCCGGCGGGAATGGAATGGGGGGCATGATGGCCGGCGCCGGCGGCGGGATGGGAATGGGAGTGGAGATGCAGCTCCCCGAATACCGGATGTTTCGCTTTGTCGATACGACCGTGGTGCCGGGGAAGACCTACCGCTACCGGGTGCAGATCTCGCTGCGCAATCCCAACTTCGACCTGCCGGCGCAGTATCTCGCTCAGGCCGATCTCGCCGACAAGCCGTTCCTGGCGGCAACGAAATCGGAGCCGAGCGCGCAGGCCCACGTGCCCGACAAGACCGGGCTCCTCGTCCGTGCGCTGCGCAAGGGGGATTCGCGGAAGTCGAAGACCGGCTACGAGGTTCTCGTTCTGGCCGAGAATCCGGAGACGGGCAACTACTGGCTCAAAAGCCTGACAACTGAATTGGGGGCTTTTGCCAACTTCGACAAGAAGCTGGCGAAGGGCCCAGACGCAAAGACCGCCGAGAGCGTGACGACCAATAGCCTCCTCGTCGATGCCCGCGGCCGGGCAGAGGATGGCGAAACGAAGAAGGGAGCTGCGACCGGCCCTTCGGAGCCGCTCGAGCTCCTCTTCCTCCGCGAGGACGGCAGCTTTTCCGTCGCCTCGGCGGCCGATTCGCAGCGTGATTACGAGCGCTATGCCCAGACGCTGCCGGCGGCCGACGACGGGAAGAAGGGGAAGGACAAGGATGGCGAAGGGGGCGGTTCGTCGCTCTTCCCCGGCGCGGGGGCTGGTGGCGGCCTGTTCGGCGCTCCGCCAGGGGGCGGTGCCGGGGCTCCTTCGGGTGGCGCTCGCGGATCGATGCCCCCCGGGATGCGCGGGAGCACGCCCCAGAGCGGACGGCCGGCTGGGGCGCCGACGCCGGGCGGTTGATCGCCGGCGGGCGTGTTGATCGGTCGAGGTATGAGTCTGTCTTGGATGAGAGCCTTCCGAGGAAAATTGCCATGTTCCGCCCCTCTCGCTTGTTTACCCGTGCCGGTGGCCCGCCGTGGACCGCGGTCGTCTGGGTGACCGGCCTGGTCGCCGTGACGGCATGGCCACTCCCGGCCCAGGAGCCGGGGGATGAGACGGCCCAGGATGGGGCCGACGAGGGGACGAAGCCGGCCGGCGATGCGGGGCGAAATGCCGCCTGGACAAAGATCGAACAGGATGCCGAGAAGGGCTACCGTGAGCCCCTCAAGACGGGCGGCGGCTTTGAGGCGGCCGCCCGCGATTTCGTGACGAAAAAGGCGATGCCCCAGCTGGCCAACGAGGCCAATCGCCTGATCATCGACCGGGTGCGCCGGAAGATGCGCGAGATCCTGGTCGTCGGGATCACCGACGATCGGGCCTTTGACGACGCCTCCAAGGCGGTCGCCGACGCCGCTGTCGCCATCGCGAAGAATCCTGCGGCCTCGACCGCTGCCCGCGTCAACGCGATGCTTCTCGTGGGCGAACTGCGGGCCAAAGACAACAAGGATGGCACCGTCTGGCCGGCCGCTGTCAGCCAGCTTGCGACCGTGGCCGGCGACGCCACGATCGACCCGAGTGTTCGCGTGGCCGCGATGGCTGGTCTTGTCCGCCACGCCGAGGTCGCCAAGCGCACGGGGGGCGACCGGTTGACCGATTTCGCAAAGGGGGCCCGACCGGCGATCCTGGGAATTGTCGCGGAGAAGCCCTCGGCCGATCAGCCGCTCGTCTCCGACTGGCTCGCGTCGCGGGCGCTCTCGATTCTCACCGCGGTTGTGAAGTCGTCTCCGAAGGAGTTGGCGGCAACGCTGGCCGGGGTGATGAACGACACGAGCCGGTCGCTCGATGTCCGGGTGCGTGCCGCCTCCGCCCTCGGTGCGACGGTCACCCCGAAGTCAGAAATCCAAGCGGTGGAGACAACCAACGGCGTCACGGAACTGGCGGTGGCTGTCCTCGAGGTCGACGAGGGGATTCTGCGGGACCGCCGCTACGAGCAGCAGATGGGTGGTGGC
>JBAWVV010000682.1:0-2102 GCA_037147115.1 Planctomycetia bacterium
GTGCACCGGCAATCCGGTGATCGTCAAGGCCCACCGCGGCCATCCGGGGACGTCGGAGCTCGTCGCCGGGGCGATTCGTCGGGCGGTCGATGCCTGCGGGGTTCCCCCGGGGGTGTTCTCGATGCTCCATGGCGAGGGGAGCGTGATCGGCGTTCAGCTTGTCAAGGATCCGCGGGTCAAAGCGGTCGGCTTCACCGGCTCGCGCGCGGGGGGCCGAGCGCTCCTGGCAGCAGCCGCGGCGCGCCCCGATCCGATCCCGGTGTTCGCCGAGATGAGCAGCTGCAACCCCGTCTTCGTCCTCCCCGGCGCCCTCGCCGCCGGCAGCGCGGCGATCGCCGAAGGCTTCCGCAACTCGATGACACTCGGTGTCGGGCAGTTCTGCACGAAGCCGGGGATCCTCGTCGCCGTCGAGGGAGAGGATCTCGCCCGCTTCCGCGGCGAGCTCGCCGCCGCGGTCGCCGGCGCCCAGCCGGCCCCGATGCTCACCGCCGAGATTCTCCGGGAGTTCGACACCCACCGCGACGGTCTTCTCGGGGTGTTGGGGGTGCGGGTGCTCGCCCGGGCCGACACGGCCGCGGACGCAGGCCACTCTCAGGCAGCGGCGCTCGTTGCGGAGACCGATACCGAGACGTTCCTCTCGCAGCCGCAGTGCCAGGAGGAGGTGTTTGGACCCTGCAGCCTCCTCGTCGCCGTGCGGAATCTCGTCGAGCTGCGGACCGTCGCCCGCCGCCTCGACGGCCAGCTGACGGCCACGATCCACGGCACCGAAAGCGATCTCGAGGAGGCGGCCGACCTCTTCGAGCTCCTCGCCGAGCGGGCCGGCCGGCTGATCATCAACGGCTATCCGACCGGCGTCGAGGTCTGCCACGCGATGCAGCACGGCGGCCCGGCGCCGGCGACCTCCGATTCCCGGTTCACGAGCGTCGGCAGCGCAGCCCTCGAGCGGTTCATCCGCCCGGTCTGCCTCCAGGATGTCCCCGATCGGTTCCTCCCCCCGGCGCTCCAAGACGCCAACCCGCTGGGACTGGAGCGGATCGTGGAGGGGGTCCGCGGCCGACATTGATCCGGCCCGGGCGGGAGTCCCCGCAGGCCGGGGGCAACCAGCCTCCATTTCCGCTCGGTGCGCCTCCGGTCAGGCGGCCGGACGGCGGCTGGCTAGCCGCGGTCGGCGCGCCCCGACCGGCGGTTGATCGGCGGTCGGGGGCTTCTGCCCCTGGCGGGCTCCCGGCCGCAGTCGGCGGCCGAGAAGGTGGGCGGCGTGAACGCCGATGGCAACCAGGGCGGTGAGGATGACGGGCATCATGGCCCCCAGCGGCGGAAGGGCTCGTAGACGCGGAGAGAGAAGAGGAGCTCACTGGCGCCGAAGTTCGTCCCGATGCTGTCGCTAAAAGCGAAGAACGGTGTCGTCGCTTCGATCGTCGCCGGGCCGCCATCAACGGCATACCAGCGATAGCCGAGGTCGAGGGCGACGCGTTCTGTGAGGAGCCAGCTCGCCCCCCCTCCGGCCTGCCAGGCAAAACCGGTCACGGCGGTGGAGCCGGAGAGGCCGACGCCGAGCGCCGGGAAACCACCATTGAAAGCGACCGTGTAGCCACCGCCGCCGATTCCCCCGCCGAGATACAGGGCGACGCGATCGGTGACCTCGAGATCGCGCCAGGCGTTGATCATCGTCGACCAGCCATCGCGGGCCGTGACGCTCGCGCTGCCACCGAGCGTCGGGTCGCCCACCGTCGACGACACCGGATCGCGGTAGCGGGCTTCGAACTCGGTGCGAAACCAGCCCTGGGGGCGCTCGAAGGCCATGCCGACGGCTCCGCCGGTGGTGAAGAGCGGATCGGTGGCGTTGGGGCCATTCCCCACCGCGAGCGTCCCATAGTCGGCCCCGAGGATGCTCGCCATGTAAAAGCGGCGGTCGGGTCCCTCGGGGAGATCGTCCCAGGAGGGCATCCGCTCGTCGACGCTGGACGTCGTGGGGGAAGGGAGTGGGGTGAAGGGGGAATCCGTGAACGGCGCCGCGCCTCCGGTGCCGAATGGGGGAGCCGAGGAAGCGGGTACCGACATCGGCGGCAGGGTCGGCGGCGCGGTGGCGGGGAGGCGGAGCG
>JBAWVV010000683.1:0-2101 GCA_037147115.1 Planctomycetia bacterium
CGATCCACATTCCTGACGGCACGCTCTCCCGGCAAGACGTGTTTGCCGCCTGTGAGAACTACGAGGCGGCGATCCGGACTGCCGGCGGGATCGATCTTCAGATCCTGGGAATCGGCCGCACCGGCCACATCGGCTTCAACGAACCGGGCAGCCCCCCGGAGAGCCGCACGCGGCTGATCACGCTCGATCATGTGACGCGGGCCGACGCTGCCAGCGACTTCTTCGGCGAGTGGAATGTCCCCCGTCAGGCGATCACGATGGGGGTCGGGTCGATCCTCGATGCCCGCCGCGTCATCCTCCTCGCCTTCGGTGAGCACAAGGCCCCGGTCGTCGCCAAAGCGGTGGAGCAGGCGCCGTCGAGCCAGGTCTCTGCCAGCGCCCTCCAGCAGCATCCCGACGCCCGGTTCATCCTCGATCGGGCGGCCGCGGCGGGGCTGACACGCTTCGTCTCCCCATGGCTCGTCGGGCCGCTCGAGCTGCTGGGGATGGAGTGGACCGAGGGGCTCGTGCGGAAGGCGGTGATCTGGCTGGCCACCACGCTCCAAAAGCCGATCCTCAAGCTCACCGACGAGGATTACAACGAGTACGGCCTCCAGGATCTCCTCTCGACCTGCGGCCGGGCCTACGACATCAACATCGACGTCTTCCGCTCGATGCAGGACACGATCAGCGGTTGGCCGGGGGGCAAGCCGGGGCGGCCGCGCCGCCAGCGATTCTCGGAGCGGGCGGCGGCGAAGTGGACCGGCATCGTCCGCACATCGGGCACGCCGACGCTCCCTGGCAACGACCCCTTCCCGAAGCGGATCGTGGTCTTCAGCCCTCACCCGGATGACGATGTCATCAGTATGGGGGGGACGTTCATCCGGCTCTGCGAGCAGGGGCACGAGGTTCACGTGGCCTACCAGACCAGCGGCAACATCGCCGTCTGGGACGGCGCCGCGGAGCGGCATGCAGAGTTCGTCGAGGAGTTCATCCGGGCGTTTGCCGGCACGAGCGCGACCTGCTCGGAAGGGGTGACGTCGGTCGTCGATCGGATCCGGACGTTCATTCGGGAGAAGCCGGCCGGTGCCGTCGACATCCCGGAGCTCCAGGCCGTGAAGGGGCTCATTCGGCGAACGGAGGCCCGGGCAGCGGCACGGCTCTCCGGGGTCGCCCAGGAGCGGATCCACTTCCTCGATCTCCCCTTCTACGAGACGGGGCGGGTGCGGAAGAAGCCGATCGGCCCGGACGACGTGGCGATCACCTGTCGCCTCCTGGAAGAAGTCCAGCCGCACCAGATTTACGCCGCCGGCGATCTCTCCGATCCCCACGGCACGCACCGGGTCTGCCTTGCGGCCGTGACCGCCGCCATGAAGCAACTCGAGAGCCGTCCGTGGGCGAAGGATTGCGAGTTCTGGCTCTATCGCGGGGCCTGGCAGGAGTGGGAGCCGCACGAGCTCGATATGGCTGTTCCCCTCTCGCCGGATGAAGTCCGCCGCAAGCGGATGGCGATCTTCAAGCATGAGAGCCAAAAAGATCGGGCGCTGTTTCCCGGGGCGACCGATCCACGAGAGTTTTGGCAGCGGGCCGAGGATCGCAATCGGGCCACGGCCTTGATCTACGACCGGCTCGGCCTTCCGGAATACGAAGCGATCGAGGGCTTCGTGCTCCATCGCGGTTGATCGTTCGCTCGACTTGACGGGGCCTCGATGGCATGGCTCCGGTGGCGGGGTGTGACGCAACGCCTTGCCAGGGATTGTTTGGCACGATGGGGGTGACTGATCTGGCGGCGGGTCTGCCGCGAAGGGGGAATGATGAAGACGACAAATGTCGGTGTGATTGGCTACGGCTGGGCGGCGACGGCGCACATCGACGCCATCAATGCCACTCGTCAGGGACAGGTGACGGCGGTCTGTTCATCGCGCCCTCTCGATGCCGCGGAACTTTCCGCCAAGCATGGCCGGCCGATGAAGGCCTACCGAAAGCTTGAGGAGATGCTTGCCGACAAGGATCTCGATGTCGTCGACATCACGAGCTACCCCAGCGAGCATCGCGATCAGGCGGTAGCCGCCGCAGCCGCCGGCAAGCACATCATCCTCGAAAAGCCGATGGCAAACTCGCC
>JBAWVV010000684.1:0-2094 GCA_037147115.1 Planctomycetia bacterium
CCGACCCGGGCCCGCTCGCGGCGCATCTTCTCTTCTTCCGAGATCTCACCGCCGCCGAACTTCGTCGAGTCGACGAGCATCCGCTTGATGCCGGTGGCGGTGTCGAGGGCCCACAGGTCGTAGCGATCGCGGTCGTCAACGCGGGCTTCGAGGAGCGTGGCGAGCGTGCCGTCGGGGGAGAGCGCCAGGCCCCGCGGCACCGGGCCAGAGAGGGCCGGGCTCCCCATGATCCGCTCGAGGGTGAGGGGCTCGTCAGATCGGGCTGCGGAGGGAAGCGCCGCGGCGAGGACGATGAGGAGGGCTGGCAGGGAGTCGTACTTCCAGCGCTTCATCGCTTGCTCCCGACCGTACCGACCACAGGCTGACTGGGATGCGGATGGGGATGACGGTGGAGGCGGGACTTGAGCCCGAGCGGCTTGTCCGGGCTCGAAAGCTCCTTGAAGACATGCTCGATGTTTTCGCTTTGGGCCTTCGATTCCTTGCCGGTCCATTCCTTGTAGAAGGGGACGTCAAACCCGTCCTTGATCGCCTCGAGCGACAGCCCCTTGTCGATCCCCGCCTTGACGGTGCCGCGCAGCTCGAGGAACCAGCGCTTCTGGTTGGCGAGGATTTCCGCCCCCCCCATCTCGCCGTGGCCGGGGCAGAGCGTCTTCACGCCGAGATCCTCCATTGCGCCGAGGACGGCGATCCAGCTTTCGGTGTTGGCGTCGCCGGTGTAGTTGAAGGCCCCGTTTACGCAGGCGTCGCCGGTGAACAGGATGCCGTGCTTCGGCAGCCAGGCAACGGCGTCGCCGGCGGTGTGGGCGTGGCCGAGGAAGAGGAGCTCGACGCGCTGGTCGCCGTCGTCGAAGACGAGCTTGTGGGAGAAGTAGAGGGAAGGGATCTCGTAGGAGAGGGCGCCATACTCGCTCGCCCGATTTTTCTTTGCCCCCTCGAAGCCATCGGCCCCCTTCGACTGGAAGAGGGGCTGGCTCCGCTCCTGGGCGACGACCGTCGCCCCGAGCTTCACATACTGCATGTTCCCGTCGGCGTGATCGCCGTGGTAGTGGGTGTCGAAGACGAACTTGATCGGCTTGTCGGTGCGCTCGCGGATCGAGGCGATAACGTTCTCCGCCTGGCCGGGGAAGTTGGCGTCGATGACGAGGACATGGTCGCGGAAGACGACGAAGCCCTGGTTGCAGCCGGTGAACACTGGCTCGGTTTGCGCCTTGCGGAAGAAGACGCCGGGAGCGACTTCCGTGATCGTCGTCTCCTCGGGGGCGGCCGCGATGGGCCGCGCAACCACGACAGGAAGGGTGAGTGCCAGCAGGGCGGCAAACGCGGAGCACGCGTGTGACCGGAGGAGGATCGACATGGAGATGTTCCCGGAAAGAGAAGTGCCGCGGCCGCCGTAAGCCGAACTAGCCGCCAGAATACGGCTGGCCCGGCAGGGAAGGAAAGCGGCAGGGCCCGGGGATCAGGGGGCGGTTGCCGTCGGCTCGCTCCGGGCCAGCAGCGGATGGAGGACGTTGGCGGCGAGGATCGTGGCGGCGCCGGCGTAGAAGCCGGGGTGGAGATCGCGGTGTTCGCCAAACAGCCAGGCGGCTCCGAGGATCCCGTAGACCGGCTCGAGGTTGTTGGCGAGGTTGGCCGCGTAAGCCGTGATCTGCCGCAGGAGGCTGATGTGGACGGCGTGGGCGAAGACAGTGCAGACCAGCGCCAGGATGAGGAGCCAGAGCCAGTCGAGCCCCTTCCAGCCAAGGAGCCCGGCGTAGCCACCCGAAGCGGGGATGAGGGGGAGCAGGGCGAGGCACGCGCCGAGGGCTCCGAGCATCTCCCAAACCACCATCACCATCGGATCGAGGGTGCCAGAGCGGACGAGGCGCCGGTTGAAGACGGGGAAGATCACCGCCAGGAAGGCGCCGAAGAGGGCCAGCAGCAGCCCGGCGAGCCGCCCCCGTTCAAATCCGGCGACGAGCAGAATGCCGACGGCCACGAGGCAGCCAAGCGCGACCTCAAGCGCCCGCACCTTCCGCCCTTCGAGAAGGGGCTCGGTGAAGGCGGTGAACAGCGACGTCGTCGCCATTCCGGCCAGGCACATCGAGACATTCGCCA
>JBAWVV010000685.1:0-2082 GCA_037147115.1 Planctomycetia bacterium
CCGATGTCCTCCCGATCCATCCTCCCGATCGCTCTGGCCCTGCTTCTTCCCACGGCCGTCGCCGGGGCGGGGGATTGGACCGAGTTCCGTGGCCCCGGTCAGCAGGGGCACTCCGACGAGCCGGGGCTCCCTCTGACCTGGAGCCCCACCGAGCATGTCGTCTGGAAGACCGACATCCCCGGGCTGGGGTGGTCCTCCCCGGCCATTGCCGGCGGGAAGATCTGGCTGACGACCGGCGTCGACGATGGCCGCTCGCTCCGGGTGCTCCGGCTCGATGCCGGCAGCGGGGCTCTGGAACAGTCGATCGAGGTCTTCGCCCCCGCCGAACCGGGGAGCGTCCACGCCAAGAACAGCCACGCCTCACCGACTCCGGTGATTGATGGGGAGCGGGTGTTTGTCCACTTCGGCAGCCATGGCACCGCCTGCCTGTCGCGGGAAGGGGAGATCCTCTGGAAGACCAAGCTGGATTACAACCACCGCCACGGCCCGGCCGGATCGCCCGTTGTGGTCGGCGATCTCCTCGTCATCGCCTGCGATGGCACCGATGTCCAGTTCGTCGTCGCCCTCGACAAGGCCACGGGGCAGGAGGTGTGGCGAAAGCCGCGTGTTGAGGGGCGGATGGCCTACTCGACGCCGACGGTTGTCGACGTCGAGGGGAAGCCCCTCGTCGTCAGTTGCGGGGGTGAGTTCGTCATCGCCTACGCCCCGGAGAGCGGCGAGGAACGCTGGCGGTTCCGCTATCCCGGCGGCTACTCCAACGTGCCGCGCCCCGTCACCGGCTTCGGCCTGGCGTTCGTCAGCTCCGGCTACGACACGCCGGTGTTCTATGCCCTCCCTCTCGACGGCACGGGGGAGCTCGGCGACGACCGGGTCGCCTGGAAGTCGACCAAGGCCGCGCCGCGCAACGCCTCGCCGCTCCTGGTCGGCGACGAGCTCTACCTCGTGAGCGACAACGGCGTCATCTCCTGCCTCGATGCCCGCAGCGGCGACGTCCACTGGCAGGAGCGTCTCGGCGGCGACTGCACCGCCTCCCCCCTCTGCGCCGACGGTCGGATCTACATCACCGATGAAAACGGGGTTACGAAAGTCATCGCCCCCGGAAAGACCTTCCAGGAGCTGGCGACCAACGAGCTCCCCGGCCGGACGCTCGCCTCGCTCGCTGCGGCCGACGGGGCGCTGTTCCTCCGCACCGACACCGCGCTCTACCGGCTCGACGACTGAAACCGCCGGGATCAACCGGGGAGGGGATGCCGCTGGAAGAAGTCGAGGATCAGCGGGTTGGCGGGGAAGCCGACGGCTGACGTGCCGAGGTAGAACGAATCGGGCACGCGCCCCGGCCAGGTGTGCCCCGCCCCGTCGATCCGATAGAGCACCACCTCCGCCTCGCCAGGGCTTCCCCAGGCGATCCGTTCGATCGTCATCCTGGCATCGGTCGAGGGGATCGATGTCCGCACCGCTTCCGGCTCGAGCCCGTTGGCCTGCACCCAGTCGAGGAGCCCGGCGACGATGCCGCGATGGTGGGTGCCGGTCACGCTCCGCCGCCCCACGCCCCCCTCCAGCGGCGTGAACTGGTCGAGCGAGCCATGAAAATGGAGCACCGGCACCGGGCGGGAGGGGGCGATCCGGGCGAGCGCAAGCGGGCCGGCCACCGGCGCGATCGAGGCAATTCTCCCCGCCAATTCAGCCCCCACCCGGTAGGCCATCATGGCCCCGTTCGACATCCCCGTGGCATGGATCCGCCGCGGGTCGACCGGCAGCCGCCCGATCAGCCGATCGAGGAGCTCGGCGACGAAGCCGACATCGTCGCTGGCCGACGAGAAGGCCTCGCCGCAGCAGTTGCCGCCGTTCCATGTCAAAACCCCCTCCCGGCTGCCGGTCCCCGCCGGATAGACGACGACCGCTGCCCGCGCCGCGGCGAGGTCGTCCAGCCCGGAGAACCCGCGCATCTGCCGGGGGTGGCTCTGGCCACCATGAAAGGCGAGCACGACCGGCCAGCCGGTGGCAGGCGCGGGACCGTCCGGCACACAGCTCACGGCCGTGCGCCGCCGACCGGCGACATCGACGGTGATCTCGACATCAACC
>JBAWVV010000686.1:0-2065 GCA_037147115.1 Planctomycetia bacterium
ATGCCGGTGAGCGACGACGACGGCCCGTGACGGGAGGGATCACGCGAGGGCGGGGTTGCGCGTGCGAAGGGCGGGGAAGCGGCTGAAGTCGCGGTCGGCGGTCCACAATTCGCTGACGCCGTTGGAAAGGCAGATCGCCGCGATCCGGGCATCGTGGATCCGTGGCCCCGTCACGGCAGCTTCCGTGACGAGCCGGTGGAGGATCGGCCAGTAGGCCGGGCCTTCGGCGATCGTCCGGACGGTGGGGGATTCTAGGAGGGCGGCGACCGCGTCGAGCGCATAGGGCGGATCGAACGGCACCTTGAAGATCCGTGGGTTGCTCACCACGGCGAGCACTTCATGGATGCAGGGCCAGGGGATCGCCCAGGGGAGCGGCCCTTCGGCAAGTGCCCCGACGTGCGTGCGGATCCGACCATGATCTGGATACTCAGCGCGGAGGAAGGCGACGAGGATGTTGGTGTCGACGGCAATCATGTGCCGCGGCCCCGGTAGATCTCGTCGCGGACCTGGTGCCAGTTGCCGTCGGCAAACTCCGGCTGAAATCCGCCGGAGCCGGGGGACACATCGCGGAGCCGGAATGGCTCGCGGCGCGACCGGCGCTCGTCAATCACCCGCCTCAGGCCCTCCTGCACAAGCGCGCGGAGCGTCGTCTGGTCGCGGGCGGCAATCGCCCGCGCTTCTTCAAGAAGGCCGTCGGCAACATCGATGGTTGTTTTCATGTTGCTGACAATATCAGGCCCCGCGAGCTGGCGTCAAAAGCGGGGGGGAACCGGATAAAAGCCACCGGTGACGGGCCCGCAAGCGCTGGAGGCTGGCGGGAACTGTCACTGGCAACGCCCTTTGGCTGGCTCGTGGCGGCTCTCTTCCGCCGCTGGACCTGCCGCACCGTTAGCTGGCTGTGGATAAACTGCCGGCCCGACTGCCAGAGGCGGTCGCACGTGCTGTGCACTCGAGAAAACCGGAGGTTTTCCAAGTGGACTGGCTCTCCCGGCTGCCCCGCAGCCGAATCGGTCCGGAAGACGTTTTCCAAGGGCAGCGAGGGGATCGTGATGGCCAGAGGATGGGCGACGTTTGTTGGGATCGCGGCGCGGCCGATGCTGCCACTCCTCGTGGCGGCCGGGCTGCTGCCTGCACTGGCCACTGCTGCGCCGATCGTCTCGGGCTTCGAGCGCTTCGGCCGCCATGCAAAAGACGCTCCCGGAAAGATCGAAGCGGGGCTGTTGCTGCTCGGTGAACTCGGCTGCGTGAATTGCCACGCTGCCGGCGCCAGCGCCGGTCGTCATCTCAATGCCAAGAGCGGCCCGCTCCTCGATTCCGTCGGCGAGCGCGTCGATCCGGCCTGGATCGAACGCTACCTCCAAGACCCCGCCGCCGCCCGCCCCGGGACGACGATGCCCCACGCCCTTGCCAGCCTCGACGGCGAGGCGCGGGCCCGGATGGCGAAGGCGATCGCGCACTACCTCGCCTCCACCGGTGAGTTTTCCGGCGCGGCCTTCCCTGGGGCCCAGGAGGCCCGCCCGCGCGACGGGGTGGGAGTGTATGAGCGCGTCGGCTGCCGGGCGTGTCACGGTAACCGGCTGTCGGACGCGCCGCGGCTCCCCGATCAGATTCCCCTGGGAAGTCTCGCCGACAAATGGTCGCCGTCCGGGCTCGATGCCTTTCTCAAAGACCCGCTCCACACCCGGCCGTCGAGCCGGATGCCCGGATTTCCTCTCGATGACGACAAGCGCCGCGATCTCGTCGCCGCGCTTCTCCTCCCCGAAAACCGCTGGGGGGGCGTCGCCGAGCAGACGTTGGCCTTCGAGGCGAAGTCGTGGAATCAGACCTTCGGATCGCTTCCCGATTTCACGACGCTCGGGAAGCCCGATCGCGAAGGGCCGCTCCAGGGGTTTGATGTCGAGGGGTTTGCCGGTCGCACCGACGGCTTTTGTGTCTTGCTCGAAGGTTTCTTCCACGCCCCGGCCAAGGGACGCTACCGCTTCGATCTGGCGAGCGACGACGGCAGCCGGCTCCTCGTCGCTGGCACGCGCGTGATCGACAACGACGGCGTTCATCCCCACAGCTG
>JBAWVV010000687.1:0-2064 GCA_037147115.1 Planctomycetia bacterium
TGTCGCATTCCTCGATCCGCCCAAGGATACGGCCGCCGCCGCCATCGCGTCGCTGCAGCGCCGCGGCGTGGAGGTCAAGGTGCTCACCGGCGACAACGATCTGGTGGCCCGCAAAATCTGCAAGGAAGTCGGCTTGGCTACGGAGCACGTGTTGCTCGGCGCCGACATCGAGGCCATGGATGATGAACACCTCGCCGATGTCGTGAAGAAGACGACTCTCTTCGCCCGCGTCTCACCGTCGCACAAGCAGCGAATCATTCGGGCGCTGCAGGCACAGGATCACACCGTGGGGTTCATGGGCGACGGCATCAATGATGCCGTGGCTCTCCGGGCCGCCGACGTCGGGATCAGCGTCGACACGGCAGTTGATATCGCAAAAGCCTCGGCCGACATCATCCTCCTGGAGAAGTCGCTTCTCGTCCTGGAGGCCGGTGTCGTCGAGGGGCGGAGGGTTTTTGCCAACATCCTGAAATACGTCAGGATGGGCGCGAGCAGCAACTTCGGGAATATGTTCAGCGTCTTGGGGGCGAGCGTCTTCGTTCCCTACCTGCCCATGATGCCGATTCAGATACTCACCAACAATCTGCTCTACGACATCAGCCAGACCGCCATTCCGACCGACGACGTCGATCCCGAACAGGTCGAAAAGCCCCGGCCCTGGGACTTGGGCGAGCTCACGCGGTTCATCGTCTTCATTGGCCCGTGCTCATCGCTATTCGACTACACGACGTACTTCATGATGCTGTACGTATTCAACTGCTGGGACACGAGCACCCCGGAGGTCGCACGGCGGAGTGCCAGCCTGTTTCAGACGGGCTGGTTTGTGGAGAGCCTGCTCACGCAGACGCTGATCATTTACATCATCCGCACGAACAAGATCCCATTTCTCCAGAGCCGCCCCTCGTGGCCACTGGTGGTCGTGTCGACGCTCGTCATGGCCGTCGGGGTCGCGATCCCATTCTCGTCCGTGGGGCAGTACCTCGGGTTCACGCGGCTGCCAACGCTTTACTGGCCGTTGCTCGCGCTCTCGATCTTGAGCTACGCCATGCTGACGCAGGGGGTCAAGATGTGGCTCCTACGACGGAAATGGATCTGACTCGGGTCGCTGGCCAAGGGTCGTGCAGCCCGGCCGCATCCGCTGAACTGCGGATAGTGTCTCCTGGGATATGACGCATGCCCGCCGCAGCCGCACAGTTCACGCGACCGGAACGGCGCCTGTGCGTAGCGTTCAGATGTTATCGGCCGCGGGCGTCGCCGCCGCTCTGACACATCCGGCTACGATCATCACACAGAGGGTGCAACGATGAACGAACTGCTATTCAAGGGCGAATGGAACGAACTGAAGGGCAAGCTGAAGCAGAAATATGCCCAACTGACCGATGACGACCTCATGTACGCAACGGGCAAGGAAGACGAACTCTTGGGCCGGCTGGAAAAGAAGCTGGGCCAGAAGCATGACGAGATCCGCAAACTCATCGCCGACCTGTAGTCATGAACATCCACAGTGGTCAAATGTGGTACTGGAAGACGGCGCTCTCCGCGATCGCCGCAACGGGCGTTCTTACTGCCACTGCCGCGCTGCTGGAGATGCGAAGCGTTGCGGACGGTATTCAAGGCCCCCGTGAACCGGTCCACGAGCGTCCCACACCGGGAACCCCCTTCTGGTTTGAAGTGATTGAAAGCTTCAATGCGAAGTACCAGGGCGATACTGCGGGACACATCGGCCGGGGAGGCGGTCTTTCACTCCAACCGCACGTGGCCCTCGGCGATTCCGTGCATCACAGGGTCGGCGATGCCGACATCGTCGTCGGAAGCGTGACGGGGCTAACGTGGGAGCGGCTGAGAGGAAGCCTGACAGTCGAGTTTCGAAGTCATGAGGGGCATCGAATAGCCGTGGGGGATGAGGTGTGGGTCGATCTCAATCCCGCCGATCAGAAACCACCTGCGACCGCTGCAGGCAGTCCGGCCTCCGAGGCAATCAAGTAATACGGGTCACACTTGATCCTCGGGCGTTGGAGGGCCACCGCAGCCGGCCGGCGACATGCTCGAAGCCGGCGGGACGTG